>CBDUSH010000098.1:0-6840 GCA_965369965.1 uncultured bacterium
ATTTCCAGTCGCTTGATTGCATTTCCCCGACCGGCGGGTTATCATTCAGCATATCGATACGATAATAAGTCTACTAACTGACATTGACATTAAACACTTCAGGAGGTGAAAAGATGATAGAGAGAGTGCATGAGCACATTATTACGGAACTTCAGCAAAATACGCGCACGGACACGATTTTCATCCTGACGGCGATTATCCTTAACCTGCTCACCCTGGGTATTAATTCGGCAGTGGCGGGAACGTCGAACGACCGGGATGCCACCATGTGGACGGTGTTCTTTACCTTTATTGCTCTCTTGATTGTAGTCAATTTCGTAGTCGAAGTGGGCCTGTTGAAAGGCAGACAGACCAGGACCAAGCTCATCAACGGGCTGCTGAAAATGTATAAAGACCAGGGCGTGGAAGGGTATTACGATGCTTCCCTACTGAGTAACTACAATACCAGGTACAATCTCTTCATGCTGGTGGTTATCTTTACCGGTTTAATCGCCATGGTGGTGCCGCTCATCCTGATAATGTGAAACGCGGCTGCGGTCTCCGGCTGATTTGAATTAATTACCAGAGATAGTAGTAACCGTCACGTTCGAGCACCTCAAACGTGGAGCCGAAGAGCCGCGAGAGTGATGCCGAGGTCAGCACCTCTTCTTTGGGGCCATCCTCAAAAATACGTCCCGCTTTGATGGTAATTATCCGCGTAATCTCGGGGATGATATCGGCCAGTTGATGCGTCACCATAACAATGCTGGTGCCTTCAACGGCAATCTTGCGCAGTATTTTACGCAGTTCGTAAGTGGCGTGAAGGTCCAGGCTGGAACTCGGTTCGTCCAGCACCAGCGTCTCCGGGTCATGTACCAGCGCCCGGCCAATCAGTATGCGCCGGGCTTCCCCGGAAGATATCTGGTTGGTGGGCCGGTCGGCCAGATGCTGTATTTCCAGAAGCGCCATTACCTCGTCCACTTTCTGTTCCATAGCCGGGGTCACTTTATGGTGCGGCCAGATACCGATGCTGCTGAAGAAACCCGACAGCATAACCCGCCGCCCGCTGTAATTTCCGGTACAGACATTGACCAGGTCATTGGAGACAATCCCCAACCGCGTCCGTAACTCAAAGACGTTCCAGTACTCTTTCCCCAGGATACGCATGTAAGCATCGGGCACTCCGGCGTGCGGATAATACTCACGGGTGATGGTCTTGATGAAAGACGATTTACCGGCTCCGTTGGGTCCCAGGATGGCCACGTGTTCTCCCTGGTTGATAATCAGGTTAATCCCATCCAGCATAAGGTGGTTGTTCTGACTAACGGTAATATTACGGTATTCAATCAGTGCCGGTTTCTCAGTACCGGTTTTAGCTGTTTGAGGGCACAATGACATTTTTTCCTTTCCCGGTTAGCTGAGGCCGTTAATCAAAAACCGGATAGCTTAGCGGATTATCAGGTAGTCACGGCCATAAAACAGGGACGGGCGGCGATAAATCCCGCCGGCCTTAATCCGGGCGTTGCAGCAGTTCCACCAGGTCACCGTCCGGGGTAACGAAAAAGGATATTTTAGTCCCGGAAGGTAAGGCGGTGATTTCCTGCACGAACTTTACCCCCTGCCCCTTCATCTCCGTCACGGCGGATTCAATGTCATCGGTCCCTAAGCCGTAGTGCTCCAGACCGCAACCATCGGGCAGGGTATTAGCTATGAGGGGCTTAGGTCGCGGGTTCGAAATCTTGATGGTTACTGAGTCGTTATTCAAAATCCGGGACAACAGGAGCCGCCCGTCGGGGAGTGTTTCGTCTTCCTTTTTCGCCCCAAAAGTCTTCTCATAAAACTCGGCTGTTTTCATGGGGTCTTTGCTCACCAGGTGAACGTGGTCCATCCAATAGTTGGGCATCTGAAAACCTCCTTCTCTGGAACCTGAGACACGCCGGCTGAGATAGTCACCGGTCCGATAAAAAGATAGCCCCCAATCAGCCGCGCTGCACCGGTAAAAGACGCCGGACTGACTAGAAGCCTCATTCAGTTAGCCTTTTAGCCGGTTAACTGTCAGCAACGCCCTGGTCTTTGATATAGTCCACCGCATCCTGAACGGTGATTATCTTCTCCGCATCCTCGTCCGGTATCTCTACTTTCCGGTCTGAAGTGCTGAACGTCTCCTCCAGAGACATGATCAACTCGACGAGATCCAGAGAATCGGCTCCTAAATCTTCGACAAAGCTGGCGGTGGGGACAACGTCCGCTTCTTCGGCACCCAATTGCTCCACGACCAACGGTTTTATGCGTTCAAAAATTGTTGCCACTCTTTATTCCCCCTTTCTAATTCCTTCATCTGTCGGCCAGAGTGCTCACTGAACCGAGAACCCCGTTGATAAATTTTGGTGAATTATCGCTGCCGAACTTTTTCGCCAGTTCAACTGCCTCGTTGATAGCTACCTTAACTGACACCTCATTATCAAACAAAACTTCAAAGATTGCAAGTCTCAGGATATTCCGGTCAATGATCGACAGCTGCTCCAGCGGCCAGGCGGTGGCAAATTTCCGGATATAGCCGTCAATCTCTTCCCGGCGCTGAATTATTCCGTTCACCAGCCCCCGGATGAAACTGCGGTTTTCCTCGGATAACTCTACCGCCGTCACCCGTTTACTCACCACCGCTTCCTCATCGTGTTTCACCAGGTCTATCTCGTAAAGCGCCTGCAGCGCCATAGCCCTTGCTTTTCTTCGTGTGCTCATCAGTTTCTCCACAACTCAATTAACATTATAATGGTAGACCATCCATCATATCAACCGGTAACCGGGCACCCTGCCGAACAGTCTTTCCCGGCAATCAATCGTCAGTCTCTTTTATTTGACTTGACACTCCAGGAGAGTAGTTGCTACACTTTATGTGTCCCCGGTCAAGGAATCCTGATACTTTCTATCGTACCGGTGGTACAGGTTTACCATGGTAAATAAAGTCGCAATTCTCTATCATCCCATGGTCGAGGCTACTCATGCCAAGGCCATGGAATTACATGATTTTCTGGTCGCGCGGGGTATCTCCGCCTGGCTGTGTTCCGCCTGGGAAAAAGACCAGGCCCGGGCACAGCTAAACGGTACCGACCTTATTCTCAGCATCGGCGGTGATGGCACCATCCTGAGAGCCGCCCACGTGGCTCTCCACAGCACCATTCCCATAACCGGGATAAACCTGGGCCGGATCGGCTTCATGACCGAACTGAGCGCTGACGAAGTCACCGAAAAACTGCCTGAGCTGCTGGCCGGAAAAGGCTGGATTGACCAGAGATCCATGATTGACGTTGAGTTACAGGCCGTCGGCCAGACCTCCACACAGACGCTACAGGCCCTGAACGACGTTGTCGTCGCCCGGGGAGCAATCTCCCGCATGGTACATGTCGGAGCCAGCCTTGACGGACAGGTCATCGGTGATTACCGGGCGGACGGGGTTATCGTCTCTACCGCCACCGGCAGCACCGGCTACGCGCTGGCGGCGGGAGGTCCCATCCTTTATCCTCGATCCACCGACTGCCTGGTGGTGCCCGTAGCGGCCCACCTGAGCCCGGCCTACCCGCTGGTACTGCCCTCTACGGCCGTTATCCGGTTACGCATCGCCACCGTTCATCAGGCAGTACTAAGTGTTGACGGGCATATCAACCTGCCCCTGTCGGATGGTGACGCGGTAACCATAAAACACAGCCCGCACACCACCCGGTTTCAAAGAATCCACCCGGAAACCGCTTTTTACAGCTCTCTGGAGCAAAAACTGAAAGGAAACCGTTAGATTGAATCCAGCCGAAAAAGCCCGGATACAGGATGTACCTCAGATGCATCATCTCATCAACACTTTCGCCGGAAAGGATGATATGCTTGCCCGGCCGTTGAGCGAGCTCTATGAAAACCTGCGGGATTACTACGTCATCCGCCGCGGTGACCGCGTCATCGCCTGCGCGGCGCTGCACATTTCCTGGTCGGACCTGGCGGAAATAAGAGCCGTGGCCGTGGCTGAAGATTACCAGATGCAGGGCATCGGCGGCCAGCTCATCGCCGCCTGCCTGGAAGAAGCCCGGGCGATCGGCATTGCCACCGTGTTCTGCCTCACCTACCGGCCAGGCTTTTTCGAAAAGTTCGGCCTTGCCCAGGTCGACCGCATGGAGTTGCCGCGCAAGGTCTGGACCGAGTGCTACCGCTGCCCCAAGTTCCCCGACTGCGAAGAAGTCGCTCTCATCCTTAATTTAGAGGTTTCGCCATAGAAAATACTTTATCCAGCCCGTTATTTTATAAAGATTTTAAATTAAAAAGATACTGTTTTCGGTCGGTTATTTTTATAAAGATATTAAATTTAAAAGAGATTTTTCGGTCGGTCAGTCTATAAAAGGTTTTAAAGTAAAAAGATACTTTTTTCGGTCGGTCAGTCTATAAAAGGGTGAATTTTTGGAAGAGACCATTTCAAGCCGGTCAATCTATAAGGGACGAATCGTCACCCTGCGTGTCGATACGGTACGGACAGTCGACGGCGGGCAGACGTCCCGCGAGATTATTGAACACGCCGACTGCGTGGCTATTATCGCCATTGACGCTGATGACAACGTCCTGCTGGTCAACCAGTTCCGCAAGGCGGTGGAGTCGGAGTTATTGGAGATACCGGCCGGCGGCATCGAGAGCAATGAAGACCCGGAGGCGACTGTTCGCCGTGAATTACGTGAGGAGACCGGCTTCATGCCCCGCGAGGTAATCCGGTTGGGCGGGTTTTATTCGGCGCCCGGTTACTGCAGTGAATATCTCCACCTTTATCTGGCCACAGACCTCGTCCCCGACCCGCTGAATGCGGAGGATACCGACGAGATTAGCCTGGTACCGGTACCGGCAGCCGGGATTCCGGAATTAATCCGTTCCGGACGCATCTGCGACAGTAAAAGCATCGCCGGGCTGTTCACCTACCTGGACTACCGAAAAACTGACCCGGCTGTCTAGCAGAGTTTTGAGGAAAGGTTACGTCCCCCCAGCAGGTGCATATGCAGGTGGGGCACTATCTGTCCCCCTTCTTTCCCGCTGCTGATAATCAGCCGGTACCCGCTCTCCGCCACAGCCTCTTCCCGGGCTATCCGGTTGGCAATCTTCACCATGCGCCCGATTAGCGGCGTCTCCCCGTCGGCCACGTCAGCCAGCGAATCTATGTGCTTTTTGGGGATAACCAGCACGTGGGTTGGCGCCATCGGGTTAATGTCACGAAAGGCGAATATCTCTTCGTCCTGATAGAGGACCTGGCTGGGTACTTTACCGGCCACAATCCGGCAGAAAATACAGTCCATTATCTATCTTGCCTCCCTTCGATAACTGGCTTTACCCTGCTCGAAGATATCCGCGCCGTAAACGTCATCGGCCACGATAGCCGGAAAACGCTCCACGGTAAGCCTTCTTATCGCCTCGGTGCCCAGGTCGTCATAGGCGATTACCTCGGCTTTTTTAATCGAACGGGACAGCAGGGCGCCGGCGCCCCCGATGGCGATAAAATAGACCGCCCGGTATTGCTGCACGGCTTCCCTGACCGCCGCCGAGCGTTCTCCCTTGCCAATCATTGCCCTCAATCCCTCCGCCAGGAGGCGGGGAGTATAGGCATCCATGCGGCCGCTGGTGGTCGGTCCGGCGGAGCCGATGACCTGACCCGGCCGGGCGGGCGTCGGCCCGGTGTAATAAACAGTCTGTCCCTTGATGTCAAAAGGCAGCGCCTCATTATTGTCCAGCGCCTGGATGAGACGGTGGTGGGCGGCGTCTCTGGCCGTATAGATAATCCCGGAAATCAGCACCAGGGTGCCCACGGTCAGTTTTTCGATTTCGGCGGCATCGATGGGCGAACTAATATCGATTCTGTCCATTTTACAATGTCACCTCTTTATGACGGACGCTGTGGCACTGAAGGTTGATCGCTACCGGCAGGCAGGCAATGTGAGTCGGCCTGGTCTCGGCATGCACCGCCAGGGCGGTGACGTTACCGCCTAACCCCAACGGCCCGATACCCAGAGCGTTGATGCGTGACAGTACCTCTTTCTCAAGTTCCGCCGTCTCAGCGTCATCACTCGGTTGGCCGTTCGGGCGCAGTAACGCTTTCTTGGCCAGTATCATGGCTCCTTCCGCGGTCGACCCGATACCCAGCCCCACCGTCAATGGCGGACAGGGATTACCTCCCGCCTCGTCCACCGTCCTGACCGCAAAATCGATAACTCCCTGCCTGCCGTCGCTCGGCTTGAGCATCATCATCCGGCTCATATTCTCGGAGCCGGCCCCCTTAGGTAATACCGAAATCTTAATCCGGTCACCGGGGACTATTTCGGTATGTATCACCGGCGGCGTGTTGTCCTGAGTGTTTATCCGTGCCGAGAACGGCCGGTCGACTAATGATTTTCGCAGGTAACCCTGGGTATAGCCCTGCCGTACCCCTTCCGTCACCGCCTCGATCAGGTCACCACCGACGATATGGGCATCCTGCCCGATTTCAATAAAGATCACCGTGATGCCGCAATCCTGGCACAGCGGTAGCTGATGTTTCTCCGCCACCCGGATATTTTCGATTATCTGTCCCAGTGCTTCCCTGCCCAGTGGAGACGTCTCATCCCGTTCGGCCAGTCTCAGCGCCGCCAGCGCTTTTTCATCCAGCCCATAGTTTGCCTGCTGGCACAACCGGGCAACCGCATCCGTAATGTCCGGGGCTTTTATTTCTCTCAACTTAGGGATAATTTTTCACCCCCTTTTCGGCATCGGGTTGGAGGCATACTGTCCCGGTTACTCCCCCTGATTCATTCCTTTAACCAACTCCCGAACCGCCTCCGCCGACGCCGTCAAGGACCGCTGCTCACT
>CBDUSH010000099.1:0-6722 GCA_965369965.1 uncultured bacterium
TATCGTCGGTGGGGGGCAGGGCGGCCACCGCTTTGGCGGCTTCGGACGCCGAGTACCCCAGTGAGGTCAGCGCCGCCAGCACGTCCGCGTTCTCTTTGGCCAGTTCGGGGGGCGCCGTGGTTATCCATCCGGCGCCTACCTTTTCCTTAAGCTCCAGCACGATGCGGCTGGCCACCTTCTTGCCGATCCCCGGAATAGCCGTCAGCAGGTCGGCGCTCCCGGTGGCTATGGCCGTCACCAGCCCATCGGCGCTCATTCCGGAGAGCATCGCCAGTCCCAGCTTCGGCCCCAGGCCGGTGACGCTGATGAGTGTCTGGAACAGGTTCAGTTCGGCGGGCGTGCCGAAACCGTAAAGGGACACGTTGTCCTCCCGCAGGTGGAGGTGGGTATAAAGCTGTACCTCGCTGCCGGTAGTCCCCAGGGCGCTCAGGGTGGAGGTGGGCATCAATACCAGAAAACCGATTCCCCCCACGTTTATCACCGCCCCGTCAGCGTTGAACGCTTCTACTTTGCCGTGCAGGCTGGCTATCATTGTTTCTCCTCCTGTCTGGCCAGCAGGTTACTCAGGTGCGTCTCACGCAGGTGGCAGAGCGCCACCGCCAGCGCGTCGGCGGCGTCGTCCGGATGGGGCGCTTCGGCCAGTCCCAACTGGAGCCGCACCATCTCCTGCACCTGCTCCTTGCTGCTGGCGCCGTAGTTGGCCACGCTCTGCTTGACTTTGGCCGGGGTGTACTCATAGGCGGGCAAACCGCTCCCCGCCGCCGCCAGCAGGGCAATCGCCTGCGCCCGGCCGATAGCCAGCGCCGTCCGCACGTTCCGGGCGACAAACGGCTGCTCCACGGCCACCGCGTCCGGCTGGTGCCGGGCGATGATTTCCAGAATCTGCCGGTACAGATAATGCAAACGCTCCCCGATAGGGGAGCGCTCATTGGTAACCAGGGCGCCGTAGTCAACCAGGGCTATCTCATCACGCTCACTTTCCACCACCCCGTAGCCCATGACCCTCGTGCCCGGGTCGATACCTAAAATTCTCATCTTCTCCCGATAACGGTTATCAGCCTCAAGCCTGCGCCTGGTACTGCTCCAGGGCGGAATCGGGGAAATCGGCGTTGCTGGAGACGCGCTGCACCTCGTCAAGGTCTTCCAGCTTGTCCAGCAGCTTCAATGTCTGCAGGGCGGCTTTATCTTCGAGCAGTATTACCGTCTTGGGCAGCTTGGCCAGTTCCGTAGACTCGACGGTGATATCTTTCTCCTCCAGCGCCGCCCTGACCGCCAGCATGTCCTCCGGCTGGGTGTAGATCTCCACGTAGCCGCCTTCCACCTTGACGTCGTCGGCGCCGGCATCGATGGCGTTCAGCGCCAGTTCGTCGGCATCCAGGTTCTCCGCCTTGACCGTTATCAGGCCTTTGGCGTCGAAAATCCATGACACGCAGCCGTTTTCCCCCAGGCTGCCCCCGGACTTGTTGAAGGCGTTTCTGACTTCCTGGACGGTGCGGTTCCGGTTATCCGTCAAAGCTTCCACCATGATGGCGATACCGCTCGGCCCGTAGCCTTCCAGCATCAACTCCACCAGGATGGCTCCCCCCAGATCACCGCTGCCCCGCTTGATCGCCCGTTCGATGTTGTCCGTCGGCATGTTGCTGTCACGGGCTTTCTGAACCGCCAGGCGCAGCCGGAAGTTAGACTCCGGGTTGTTGCCCCCTTCGCGCACGGCGACGATTATCTCACGGGTCAGTTTGGTGAAAAGCTGGCCTCGCCGCGCGTCCGCCACGCCCTTCTGGTGCTTGATTGACGCCCACTTGGAATGACCTGACATCTCTCTCCTCCCAGACTTTAGTGCCTTAATTCTAACATGCCGTCTGCCTGTGGTCAAAAAGGCGGCCGCTTTAGCGGCCGGAGACTGGAATTAGCCGTCTTCCCGCTTGATGTGTTTAAGAGGGGCAAAGCCCCTCTTTTTAAAAACTTCCCGGGGATACAGGGGGTGAGGTCACCCCATTAAAAAAGCTACTTTGTGAAAATCATCTCATCGATACTGGCCCCGTACCGCCGGGCGTAAGCCAGTTTCATCCGCTTTAAACGGGCCCGGAACGCCGCCGAGGTGATGTCTTCGGTGGTCATTATCACGGCGTTCTCGCGGTTATCCGTGTAATATCCGTGGCGCAATCCCACCTCATTGAAACCGTACTTGCGGTAGAGGCTCTGGGCGGCTTCATTGGAAACGCGTACTTCCAGGGTGACTACGCTGGCTTTCAGCGCCACCGAAAAGTCGATAATTGAAATCAACAGCAGCTCGCCGATTCCCTTGCGCTGGTAGAGTGACCTTACCGCGATGTTGGTGATGTGGGCTTCGTCGGCCAGCACCCAGATACCGGCAAAACCGAGGACGAACTGCCGGTCGGTGGGACGCCCGTTGTTAAACAGTTCTCTCAACCGGTAGGTCAGCCCGCTGATGCCCTTTCTCGGGGGCACACTGGTTTCCGGCGCCGGAATCACCCGGGCATTATCGCAGGCAACCACGTGACGGGCCAGCTTGTTTTGCAGTTCCCGCAGGTAATTGGGCGGCGGCCACTGGCTGGCAAAAGCGTCACGGTCAATTTCGTTCACCTGGGGGATGTCTTCCCGGTGCATCGGGCGCACATAATAAGACAAGGCTTTATCTCCGTGACCGGATTAATCTTACCTGTAATTGTAGCATATTTATTTCGGGTTTTTCGGCGTCTTGTCCCTGGCCAGCGAGGCGAATATCGCGCCGAAGCAGAGGACGGCAAAAATGAAGAAGGCCGTTTTCAGGCTCATGGTGAAGGCGGCATGATATTGGGGCGTAATTTCCACCCTCCCCACGTAAAGAGAGATTATCAGCATCGAGATTCCCATACTGAACATCATGCCCACCTGCCGCATGGTGCCGATCATTGCCGAGGCCACTCCGTAGGACTTTTTAGCCACCGAGCTCATGATGGCGTTGGTATTGGGCGATGAGAAGAGGGCGAAGCCGGCGCCGAGCACAATCAGGCTGGCCACGATGAACCCGACCGGTGTTTGCCGATTAATGAATACCAGCAACCCGAGGCCGATAGTGGTCAGCGCCATGCCTGCCGAGGCGAGTAACTGTGGTGAAATACGGTCGGAGAGACGACCGGCGTAGGGCGAGAAAATGGCCTGCACGGTAGGCATGGCCACCAGCACCAGTCCGGCGCTTTGCGGCGTGAACCCTTTGACGTACTGCAAATACAGGCTCAACAGGAAAGCCACGGCGAAGGTGGCGCTGTAGCTGATCAGGACGGCCAGGTTGGAAAAAGCGAATACCCGGTTGTGCCGGAAGAGATCCATGTGCAGGATAGGGCTGGCCGTTCTCATCTCCCAACGGATAAACAGCAGTATCCCCGCCACCCCGATACCTGTCAGCACCGCGCCGGATATCTCCGGCAGGAGGGAGAGACCGTAGATTAAGGCGATAACCGCCAGGCCGTAGATTACCGACCCGCTAAGGTCGAATTTTTCCCCTTTCGCCTCCGCCCATTCTTCTTTCAGTTTCCAGAAAAGATAGCTGATGATTATCAGGCCCAGGGGAAGATTCAGCCAGAAAATACTCCTCCACCCGGCGTACTGGGTGAGCAGTCCGCCCAGAAATGGACCCAGGGAAAGACCCAGGTAGACGGCGGCCACATTTATCCCCAGTACTTTACCTCTCTCCGCGGCCGGGAATACCGAGGTCAGGATAGCCACACCGGTGCCGAATATCATGGCGCCGCCGATACCCTGTAATACGCGGGAGGCGATAAGCATAACCCCCGAAACGGAGAGCGCCGCCAGGACGGATGAAGCCGTGAAAATTATCATGCCGTAGGTGAAAATCTTTTTCCGGCCGTGAATATCGGCAATTCGACCGAAGGGGAGCAGGAACACCGTTCCTGCCAGGAGGTACGACATGGTTATCCAGGCAAGCAGGACGGCGTCCATGCCGAACTCCTGTCCGATTGAAGGCAGTGCGATGTTGACCGCCGACCCCATGAAAGGCGTTAAAAAAAAGCTCGTGGTGATCACCAGCAATACTATCCGGTTGCTGGTGTTACTTTCCGCGTGACGTCCCATGCCATTTATTATACATCATCGGATTGTCCGGCGGACTTTACGGCGGCTGTCCGGCCGGAAAGAAGCGCCGTGTAATTGACATAAATATGCCGAAGGCAGGTTGGAAATCAACCTGGTTCCTTTTCCCGGGCCTGCCTCTAAAAAAGCGTCCGGTGATGAGGTTGGTTTTTTATTATGCTGAAGTGAACCCCGGTGATTGCCTACCGGTAACAAAGATAGTATAATCTTGTTTAACTATTTTGAAAATCACCGGATCAAAGCAAAAAAGGAGGAATTGAGATGACAAACCATATCGCCGATATGTCACCAGGCAAAAATCGGCGCTTTTGCTGAAACGCCGCGTCTGTTTAGATAAACAGCCCCCCTTGAGTGGTACCTGAGCGGGAACCCCTTCAGGAAATTTCACTGCATTAACAGATCGTTTCTATTTTTAGCCGGCGTCAGACTATCCAACAGGACATTCAACCAGGCTGACTGTTGTATTGATAATTCTAAATTAGAAAGTGGTACAATTATTAGAGGTGGGTTATTCAGGGACTTCTTTCCGGCAAAACCGGTGCCGTCCCCGGTGTATGGGCAGGGGTTGGTACACCTCGGATAATATAAGGGAATGAAGAAAAGATTTGGCTTTTCGATACTGTTACTACTGTTCATCGTAGGTTGCGCCTCTCCTTCCTCTGCGCCTCCATCGGTACCGGTGCCCGCGCCGGCACCATCTCCTGCGCCGGTGCCGGCTCCCACCCCGCAACCCGTTACCCCCCCGCCGCCGGTTCCCCACCCACAACCCGCGCCCACACCGCAACCCCCCACCGTGAGCCCCGCAATTGCGGAGCAGTTGGCTCGAAAGTACTCGCCCGTCTTTTACCTGAAAGGGGAAGGGGAAGGCGCCGAGAATTTTGAGCCGGAGCCGATAGAAATCATGCTTGACCAATCCTTTATCCGTGAGATAGAAAACCCGACTTTCGCCGAAAAGGCAACATTGCCCAGTTTGTTACAGTGGTCAAATAGTGGCTACTACCTTGATCTGGAGGTGCTGGGGCCGGCCACGCATTCGTTCGCTGACTACAAGCTTACCTATGATGAATTAAAGAGCCGCTATCAACCCACTGTATACGCCCGTATCCGGGAGGGGGATGAGGGGAGCGATACTATAGTGCAGTACTGGATATTCTACTACTTCAATGACTGGCGTAATTTTCATGAAGGTGACTGGGAACTGGTGCAGCTCAGCTTCCCCGGCAATACGGCGCAGGAGCTGCTGGAAACGGGAGAGCCGCCAATTTCCGCGGCCTACTCACAGCATCAGGCCGGCCAGAGGATTTCGTGGGCTGACATGAAGGCGCAAGGCATGGTAGAGGAAACACATCCGATAGTCTACGTTGCCCAGGGTTCACATGCCAATTATTTTATCCCGGGCAACTTTTGGTCCGGACTTGATTTTGATGATACCGGGTTATCTTTATGGAAGGTAATTGGCCCGGAGCAGTTGAATGTTGTCCTTTTGCCTGAAGTTGAAACCGGGGAAGAGGGGCTTGAGTGGCTGGGGTTCAAGGGACTCTGGGGAGAATACCTCGGCTTTTCGGTCTCCGTACTCGGTCTGAATTTCTGGCAGCGCGGCCCCCTTGGCCCGGCATGGAGCGAGGAGGAACAGAAGAACCAGAGATGGGAACACCCGAATGAATGGGCGGCCGGATTGCCTGAATACCCTGATCCGTTCTGGACTACCTTCTTTAATCTGCCCGGGGACTGGTCTAATATGGCCGTCTTTTCCCTGTTCAGTCCGGCCGAAATTCATGTTTATGACTCTCAGGGACGCCATGTCGGTATCGATGAAAGCGGTGAAATTGAGACGCAGATACCGGGAGCGATATATATCAACCCTGAAGGAACGCTTTACAAGACGATAATCATCCCGGATGCTGACGTTGCCCGGGAATACAGGCTGATTATGAAAGGAACCGGCTCCGGAATAATGGATGTAAAAACTCAGGTGCCCGACAAAAAGAACCAGGTGAAACGCTTCGGGGAGTATTTTAATGTGCCCGTATCACTGACAACTATTGCCCGAATCGAGATAGTGTCCGAAATACCGTTACCGCTGTTAGCCGCCAGAGGCGACAGCGTGCGTGACATCATAACTAAATTAGAGATAGACGATGACGGGGACGGCGTCTTCGAAATGGAGAGCAAGTCAGGCGATTTTGGGAAGAATAAGGGGCCTTCAAAGATGATAGAGGCAGATATAGATATTGAACCGGATACGCTTGACCTCTCTCAAGAGGTTCGGGATGAGTTTGTTACCGCCTACATTGAGTTGCCCGAAGGCTATGAGCCTGAAGACATCGAGGCGGAGAAAGTGCGCCTGGATAACGAGGTGCGGGCTCAGGAAAAATCGTTTGAGATTGTTGACCGCAACCAAAACGGCGTTTCTGAGTTAGCCGTCCGGTTTGACCGCGCGGAACTTGTCGAGTACATTATCGACAAAGAGCTGGGGGACGGTCTCATCTCTTTCACCCTGACCGGCGTTGTGGACGGCCGGAAGTTTGCCGGGACAGCTGCCATCCTTGTCTCCGGCAATGTATCAAAGAATGACAGCACATCGGATGAGGAAGATGATGATGATGATTAAT
>CBDUSH010000100.1:0-6702 GCA_965369965.1 uncultured bacterium
TAATAATTTACTGCGTCGTGATTTTTGAGGCATCTGGCAGCTCCTTAATCAGTCTGGCCGGACTTATTCCCCCGGCTTTGTTTCGCCCTGGGATGGGCTTTTTCATAGGTGCGCCGAACGTGTTCAGAGGTGAGATGCGTGTAGACCTGAGTGGTGGAGATATTGGCGTGACCGAGCAGTTCCTGCACGGCTCTCAGGTCTGCCCCGCCGCTCAGCATGTGGGTGGCAAAGCTGTGCCTGAGGGTGTGGGGGCTGATCTGGGAATCCAGGCCCGCCGAGCGGGCGTATTCCTTCAGTTTCTGCCAGAAACCCTGCCTGGTGAGCCGGTCACCGCGGGGGTTGAGGAAAAGAGCCAACTCTCCTTTACGGCGGGTCATTCTGGGACGGGTTTCATCAATGTAGCTCTGTACCGAACGGGCGGCCTGCTCGTGGATGGGGACCAGCCGTTCCTTGTGCCCTTTGCCGAAGCAGCGCACCGAGCCGCCGGCGGTATCCACGTCACCCAGGTTCAGAGAGACCATCTCGCTGACTCTCATGCCGCTGGCGTAGAGCAACTCGAGCATCGCCTTGTCCCTTTTCGATTCCACCGTGTTCATTTTGTTCGGCTGTTCGAGAAGGTCACGTACCTGGCCGATAGAGATTGGCTTGGGCAGGGACTTGCCGACCGCCGGTGAACTCATGTTCTCGGTAGGATCGGTTTTGATTATTCCTTCGGCCATCAGGAAACCGAAGAAAGACCGGGCGGCGGCAACTTTGCGCGCCATGGTGGTGGACGCGTAGTTTCTTTCCTTGAGGTTGAGCAGGTAGCCCAACATTCTCTGCCGGGTGAAATCAGGCCATGACGGAATGACGCTCCGGCCGGCGGCCTCCAGTTTGGCAAATTCTGCCAGTTGGCTCAGGTCATTGTAATAGGCAGCCGTCGTGTTGTCCGAAAAGCCCTTTTCAACAGTGAGATAATTGATAAAGCTTTTAATTTCTTCTTTCACCACGCCTCCTCCCTGAATCGTTTATTGTCGGGGCGGCGTTTTTCCACCCCGGATAATATTTTAACATAATGTAAACAGTTTTGCATGATATTACCGGTAAAAAAACTACAAATGAACAGTTCTGCATGATATTGCCGGTAAAAAAGAGTGCCGGGATTAAAATTTTATCAACCGGCGCTTCGCTTAAATCCCGGTTCGGAGCGTGGCGGGGATACTCTTTGCCCGTTCCGCAGGCTGTGCTAGAATAATCAGAGAGGCAGTATGAGCGTAAAACCGGCGGACAGCCCGATAAGGGAGCAGCTGAACCGGATACCGGCCAGCCCGGGGGTTTACCAGATGCGTGACGCCGGGGGTAATATCCTGTACGTGGGCAAGGCGGCCAACCTGTATCACCGGGTGAGGTCGTATTTCGGCGGCGGGCAGAAGCTGACACCGAAAACGAAGAACATGGTGGCCCGGGTGGCGGACATCGATTTCTACGTGACCGCTTCGGAGCAGGAGGCGCTCATCCTGGAAGCGACCCTGATAAAAAAGTACCACCCCCGGTACAACGTCAGCCTCAAGGACGATAAGACTTTTCCCTACCTGAAAATAAGCACCACCGAGGACTGGCCGCGGATATACAGCACGCGGCGGCTGGAGCCGGACGGGGCGCGTTACTTCGGGCCCTTCGCCAGCGCCAGGTCGGTGAAGCAGACGCTGAAAGTTATCAAGCGGATTTTTCCGTTCCGCAACTGCACCCGGAAAATCACCGGCACCGACGCGCGCGCCTGTCTGGAATACCACATGGGACGTTGCGCGGCCCCCTGCACCGGGGAGGTAAACCGCCGTGAATACGGCCGGGTGATAAAAGAGGTAATCCTTTTCCTCGAAGGCAAGCAGGAAAGGATAATCCGGGAGCTTGAGCGTCAGATGCACCGGGCGGCGGAGGCGCTGGACTTCGAGAGGGCAGCCCGGCTCCGTGACCAGGTACAGGCGATACGCGAGATAATCGAGGGGCAAAAGATAGCCGCCACCGTCAGGGGAGAGCAGGACGCCATCGCTTTCGCCCAGGACAAGGATCAGGCTTACGTGCAGGTATTCCTGGTGCGGAACAATAAGCTCATGGGCCGGGAGAGCTTCGAGTTGCGGGGCACCCAGCAGGAGACGCCTTCCCGGATTATGGCTAACTTCATCCAGCAGTTTTACAGCGCCAGCCCCTACGTGCCGCCCCGGCTGCTGCTCCAGTACCCGGTGGAAGACGCCGGGGTAATCAAAGAATGGCTGCAGGGCAAGAGAGGCGGGCGGGTTATTATCCGGACGCCACGCCGCGGCGCCAAGAAGCAGCTTATCGACATCGTGGCCGAGAACGCCCGGTACGGCCTGGAGCAACTCAAGATAAAGCAACTGGCCGGACCCAAAGTACTGGAAACGGCGCTGGCCGAGATTGAAAAGGAACTCGGATTGCCCGGCCTGCCGGTACGGATGGAAGCCTACGATATTTCAAATATACAGGGCAAGGCGGCGGTGGGGAGCATGGTGGTCTTTGAAAACGGAAAGTCGAAACCGGCCCACTACCGGCGTTTCGGCATCAAGACGGTTTCCGGAGTCGACGATTACGCCATGATACGGGAAGTAATCGGGCGGCGGTTCAAGCGGGCCGTCCGGGAGAAAGGGGCGGCGGAGAGCTGGGCGGTCATGCCCGACCTGGTATTGATTGACGGCGGAAAAGGGCAGCTCAACGCGGCGCTGGCGGCGATGACGGCGCTCGGGGTGACTTCGGTGCCGGTGGCCGGTATCGCCAAAGAGAACGAGGAAATATTTGTTCCGGGGAGGGCGAGGCCAATCGTTTTAGCCCGCAGTTCGCCGGGACTGCAACTGCTGGAAAGGCTGCGTGACGAGGCGCACCGGTTTGCCCTGAGCTATTTCAAGAAGGTGCACCGGCGGCGGACTTTTGCCTCCGCTTTCGACGATGTGCCGGGTATCGGGCCGAAGCGGAGGCAGGCCCTGCTGAAGGTATTCGGCTCGGTGAGGGCGGTCAGGGAGGCGGGAGTGGCCGAACTGGCGGCGGTGGGGGGGATGACGGAAAGCCTGGCGAGGAAAGTAAAGGAGTCTTTATAAGTGCCGGCCAACTTACCGCCGCAGTATTTCGAAGCGGAAAAGAATTTCCGGGCGGCTAAACTGCCGACTGAAAAAATAACCGCCCTCGAAGAAATGCTGGCGATTATGCCCAAGCACAAGGGGACGGACCACCTCCGGGCCGAGTTGAGGAGCCGGATCGCCAAGTTGACGCAGCTGTCCACCAAAAAGAGCGGCGGGCAGCGGGCGTCGATGGTTATCGAGAAGGAAGGGGCGGGACAGGTGGCCATTGTCGGGCTGCCGAACGCCGGAAAATCACAGCTTGTGGCCAGTATCACCAACGCTTCGCCGACGGTGGCTGAGTATGCCTTCACCACCTACGCGGCCAGTCCGGGGATGATGGAGTTTGAAAATATCAAGATACAGTTGATCGACACGCCGCCCCTGGCGCCGCAGGCTATCGAATGGTGGCTGCCGCCGATACTGATGCGGGCGGATGCGCTGCTGGTAATGGTGGACTTGAGCGAAGCGCCGCTGGCCCAGATGACAGAAATTATCTCGCAACTGGAAAATATGCGAATCGGGATTGGCGGGCTTAAGAGCGACCCGGAAGCAGCCCTGAGGCAGAAGAAGGCGATTATTGCCGGTAACAAACTGGATAAGGACGGCGCCGGACAAAACTACGACCGGTTGCGGGCGCGCTACGGGGAGCATCTGCCGATGACGGCGATATCGGCGGTAAAAGGCACCGGGCTGGAGGAGCTGCGGCGGCGAACCTACCGGATGCTGGATATTCTCCGCGTCTATACCAAGGCGCCGGGGCATGAGCCGGATTTTGCCGACCCGGTAATCCTGGGGGCGGGAGATACCCTGGCGGACGCCGCCGAGTCTGTTCACAAGGACTTCCATGCCCGGCTGAAGTACGCCCGGGTGTGGGGTTCCGGGAAGCACGATGGTACAATGGTAAAGCGAGACCACGTCCTGGAGGACGGCGACGTGATTGAACTGCACATGTAATTTGAGGGAGGCAGACCGGTGGGTAAAGCGATTATTATCTACGAATCCAAATACGGTAATACGCGGCGGGTTGCCGAGGCGATTGCCGAGGGGATGGGGGCGGTTTCCGGGACGGAGGCGGTGTTGTGCGAGTTGAAAGAGGTCGACCGGAAGGGGCTGAAAGACTTTGACGCCGTCGTGGTCGGTTCCCCGAACCACATCGGGACGGCGACGCGGAGCATCCGGAAATTCATCGATGAGATGGGGAAGTTGGGTCTTGAAGGGAAAACGGTGGCCGTCTTTGACACCTATATAAGGGGCGACTTTGAGAAAGCGGTGAAGAAGATGGAGAAATCCGTCAGAGAGAAGGTGGGTGGGGTGAAACTGCCGGTGCCGGGGCTGTCAATCAGGGTGGACAAGATGAAGGGGCCGGTTACCGAGGGAGAGATGCCCAAGGCCAGGGAGTTCGGGGAGAAGGTGGCCGGAGAGATAAAGACCTGAACCGGCCGGATACAGAAGGAGGCTGCCATGCCATCTAGACCCGGGTGGTATGAAGGATACTGGGATAGCCTGGACAAAGACACGGCGCGGAAGATAAGGTCAACCTGTCCCCGCTGCGGCAGCGCCGAGACGTATTACAACAAGCAGTTTATGACCTGGCGCTGCGGAAAGTGCGAACATATCTTTGTCATCAAGGGTTTCGGCGAAAAAATCCCCTGGTGGAAACGGCTGTTCCGGTGGTAAGCGCACCACGCCGGGGATTTGTGTCACGGTTTTTTCAGGGCAGACTATCAGGCGGAAAAAGGGGAGAGTGATATGCCCCGGACAGCGGACGGCGGCACGGAGCCACTGAAACCCCTCAAGTGGTACCGGAAACTGGCCACTGCCAGAGGACGGCTGGAAGCCGGCGCGTTCCTGGTGGAGGGAGAGAGAGCTATAAAACAGCTCATCGACAGTTCTCCGCGGGAAATAATCGAGATAATAGCCGTGGCCGAACTGAGCCGGTCTTACGGCGCTTTTCCGGTGCGGGTGGTTAGCGAAAGCCAGCTAAGCCCGCTCGGCTCCGTCCGGACGCCGCAGGGGGTCCTGGCGGTGGTACGGGCGCCGGCGGACATCTACACCGACCGGCTGCCGGAGAATACCGGCGACAGGGTACTGCTGCTGGAAGACGTGCAGGACCCGGGGAACGTGGGTACCCTGATCCGCACGGCGGCGGCTTTTGATTTCTCCGGAGTTATCCTGAGCCGGAAATGCGCCGACCCGTTATCGCCGAAGTGCGTGCAGTCAACGGCGGGGGCGGTACTATCGGTATGGCTGAGGAGGACCAATCGCTACTTGGCGCTGGCGGACACGCTGAGAAAAAGCGGGTTTTTCATGGTGGCGACCGACCTTGGCGGCGAGGCGGAGCCGGCGGTTCTTCAGAACCGGGGTAAACTGCTGCTGGCACTGGGGAATGAAGCCGCCGGTCTTTCCGGGGTGGTGCTGGAGGCGTCTGATTGCCGGGTAAGGATACCCATCACCGGGAAAAAGGCGGAGTCACTGAACGTGGCGGCCTGCGGCGCCATCGTCATGTACCTGAGTTCCCAAAAGAGATGATTGGTAAAAATTATTGTAGCACGGGATTTATCTCCGGTAGAGATGTAAAAATCGAAGAATCAGGCCGGCGGCAGGAACTTGTTAATCGCCGCGGCCAGGCCGCTCTGTTCGACGTCAAGGGTGATGTGGTCGGCGACCGCCTTGACACGGTCGGGGGCGTTGCCCATCGCTACCGCCAGGCCGGCTGTGGACAGGAGCGAGATGTCATTGTCACCGTCGCCCACGGCGATAACCTCGTCCAGGGAGATGCCCAGGTGGGGGGCCAGGGTTTCCAGAGCGCTGCCCTTGTCGACGCCGGGAGCCAGGATATTGATGAAGTATACCCCGGGGTAGGCGGGGGTGGTTGCCCAGGAGAAATTCAAGCAGTCACCGAAATGGCGGCAGAAATGACGCGCCCGGGCGACTTCCTCAGGGTTGGTGGCGACCATCCCTCCCTTGATAATTCTTTCCCGCTCCCAGACCCGGGAGAAATCGGTAAATGCCGGCTCGATGCCGAAGAAGTCCCGGTGGGCGCCGGTGGACCAGGTTTCGCGCTCGACGAGATAACGGGTGGCCGAGAAAAGCTCCAGGTCAAGGCCGTTCCGGCGGGCGAACGCGGTCATCCGCTTTACCAGCGGCGGGTTGATGGGGCGGGCATGGATTTCACGGAGCGTATCGGAGGTGCTCACCAGAGCGCCGTCACAGAAGATGTGGTAGCCGTCCAGAGATAGCTCCCGGATGATATCCAGGCTGGAATGGGCGCCGCGCCCGGTGCAGATGGAGACCCCGATGCCCAGGTCACGTACCCGGGAGAGCGCCTGCCGATTGGCGGCGGAGATGCGGCCTTTCCGGTCAATCAGGGTGCCGTCAATATCGACTACCAGAAGTTTATAGGGGTGATTCGGCAAAATATAATCCTTTATTTTTGCAGTGGTTATTTGGTAAGTTAATCCTTTATTTGAAAAATTACAGTGGTGATTTGGTAAGTTTTAGTCCTTTATTTGCAAATTTACAGTGGTGACTCGGTAAGTTAATTCTCTGAATTGCAGATGTCCTCCAGCCATTTTTATTCTAGCATCAAAATGAA
>CBDUSH010000101.1:0-6632 GCA_965369965.1 uncultured bacterium
CTGCATTTCGGTCATTATTCCCTCCAATTATCTCCAACGTCTTTACCTGCTTTTAGATATTCCTCTAGTTCGGCGAAAAGAAAAGCCGGATCTCGTCTTAAACATTCCTCAGGTTTTTAGCTAAAGACAATCTCCACAGACTGATTGATATACTCTATGATCCTATCCGGACGCTTAACGTTAATAATTGCGTATGGTAATGAATTATTCAATTGTTTCAGGTAATCACGGCTTCTTTGTATTTCCTCTTCATCCTGTTTACGGCTAATTGTTACTGCTGCCATGATAGCACAAAATATGAGGATAAAGGCGCTTCCCGGTGTGCGGGTATATATTTCCTGGGCTGAAAGTTAAAAATCAATACCTCCGGGGAGACCCTTCATAGAAAAATACTAGTCTGGTGTGGCGTCGATTACCCGGAACAACGACGCAAGGAGGACAGTGGTAATGATAATCTTGTTTTCAGTTTTCATGACTTCTCTCATCAGGGACCTTATGAACGCTTACCCACAACATACCATTCGAGTTACGGGTAACAGGTTATACCAATTGTAATTAATTAAGGGAATAAAGGCGGTATCCGAAAGGGTCAGAATTTTGAGCCATTTGGTTCAATATCTCAGGTGATGGCCCCGAAACCGTGACAGTGGGAAACTTTAATTATATTCCTTCTTGTGAAGGCATCAGTAAAACGGAACCATTCCATTCCATATTCCGTGGTATTATATACTTAACCCTCATCGCTTTACCTTGGTTGCCGGCGCACATGCATCGGCATGGACGTCCTTGCCCATGTTATAATTGGGGAAGACCGGTACCTGAGCTTGAAACGGGCAGGCCCTTTTTCAGTTTCAGCGGCAGTGGCCGTACCGCAAGCCGGCCGTAATTCACTCACGAGGGTAACAAAAGGAGAGACCCAATGATGGTTCTGATCATAATACTGGTTATCATCGCCGCCTATCTTATCGGCTCGTTTCCGCCGGCTTATGTCGTGGCGCGCCTCCGCAAAGGGGTCGATATTCGCCAGGTGGGCAGCCGCAACATGGGGGCGATGAACGTTTTTTACCAGGTAGGTTTCGCCTACGGGGTTCTCGTCCTGGCGATAGATGTCGGTAAAGGGGCGGCGGCGGTCGCTCTGGCCCGTTTTCTGGGCATGCCGGAGCTTGTCCAGTACCTGGCGGCGGTCGTCGTGGTGCTGGGCCACAGTTACCCCGTTTTCCTTAACTTCCGCGGCGGCCGGGGCGGCGCCACCTGCATCGGTATCCTCGCCTTTCTGATGCCCTGGGGATTCGCCGCTTACGTGGCTGCCTTCGGCGCGGTCCTTTTGCTGACCCGCTTTCCCACCATCAGCTACAGTATCGCTTTTATTGTTTTTCCGCTGGCCGGCTGGTTCGTCTATCACGATTGGGGGCTGGCCGTATTCCCCTTCGGGCTGCTCATGATTCCGTTGTCGAGATATATCCCCCGGATAAAAGAGATGCGCACCCGTGGCGGCAGCTGGCGGCACGTCATTCGCCGCCGGGGACTGCGTGACCGGCTTTGATCACTGAAACTTCTCATGGCTCGTCAGCGGGAACGATTATTATACCGTAGAGCGAGAAAGGCGGGTAGTTGATGATTTATCGGAAATTAGGCCGCACCGGCATTGACGTCGGTATCGTGGGGTTGGGCGCCGAATACCTGGAGCACGCGCCCCGCGAAACGGTGACTTCGGTAGTTGATGTCCTTGTTGACCGGGGGGTCAACTATATCGACCTCTTCATGGCTTCACCGGCGGTGCGTGATAACTTCGGGCAGGCCCTGTCCGGTAAGCGGCATCAGGTCGTCATTGCCGGCCACCTGGGAGCTATCATGCAGGACGGGCAGTACTGCCGCTCCCGGGACGGGCAGTTGAGCGTCAAGTATTTTGAAGACCTTCTGACCAGGCTGCGTACCGACTATATCGATGTCCTGATGCTGCATTATGTTGACGAACCGGATGACTATGATAACGTCTTCGGTCCGGGCGGGCTTCTGGAGATTGCGGAACGCCTGAAAAAAGAGGGTAAAGCCCGCGCTATCGGGATGAGCAGCCACTGTGTCCCCGTGTCGCTGAAGGCGGTGAAGAGCGGCCGTATTGACGCGCTCCTCTTCCCGGTAAATCCCGCTTTTGACACCCTGCCCGGGGATACCAAGGTGGAATCCCTGATCTATGACGGTTCTTACCGCCGGGAAGATGAGACCAGCGAAAAATTCATTGCCCGGCGGCAGGAGTTCTATCAGACTTGCGCCCGGTATGGCGTCGGCATTGTGGTCATGAAACCTTATGCCGCCGGATTGCTTTTTGCTCCGGAAAACCCGAGCGGCATCGTGCTGACGCCGGTTCAGTGTCTCAGCTATGCTCTGGCCCAACCCGGTGTCTCCACCGTGGTGCCGGGCTGCAAAAATGTCGCCGAAATGGCAGCGGCGCTGGCTTTTCTGGAGGCTGCCGAGACGGAAAAAGATTTCAGCGCCATCGACGTTAACTCGGCCTGGAAACTGGCGGGCAGCTGTATGTACTGCAACCACTGTCTGCCCTGTCCGGTGGGCATTGATATCGCTGCCACCACACGAATACTGGATACCGCCGGCGACAGCCCGGATGAGAAAACGGCGGCTGAGTATGCCGCCCTGACCGTCAACGCCGCCGCCTGTAATGAATGTGGTGAATGTGAGACACGCTGCCCGTTTGGCGTCGAGATAATCGCCAACATGACCAGAGCCACCGCGGTGTTCCGTAAGTAGAGCCACCCGGCGCGGAATTCGGGCTGCTTACGTGCCGGCTCACACGCCGCCGGTTTATAGCCCCGGGAGGCGTGGTGTGGTATATTATCAGAAGGCAACCGTGAAGAAAAGCCAAAACACTAAGCAGAAAGGCGGAGATGTTTTATGACCAGAAAAGTTTGCGTGATAAAAGGTGACGACGCCGCTCCGGAGGTAGTTGTACCGGCGGTTAATATGGTGGAAGAGATGGGGCTGGATATCGAGTTTATCTGGCCGGTCACCGGCGACCCGGCGCTCGCCGAGTCCGGCGTCCCTTTCCCCCCGGCGGCCAAACAGGCGATTGATGAGGCCGATTGCTCCGTCATGGGTTCCACCCGGACGCTGGGTGACGTCCACGGTTATTTAAGATGGGGAAGACGCTGCTATGCCAATCTCCGTCCCACCAAATATGTCACCGGTTTGAAAAGCCCGCTTAAAAACCCGGAAGGCATTGATTTTTACATCATCCGCGAGAACCTGGAAGGCCTTTATCCCGGATTTGAAGGGGATATTGAACGCCTGGCTCCGCTGAATCTGCATAACGCCATGCTCGATGTCGACCTGGATGCTACTGCCAAAGGCAAGTTCGCCGTCAAGCTTACCACCGAGGCGGCCACCCGGGCCATCTGCCATACCGCCTGCCGGCTGGCGGTGAAGAGGAAAGCCGCCGGCGGCAAAGGGAAGGTGACGGTTGCTTCCAAGTATAACGTGCTGACCCAGTCGGACGAACTTTTCCGCAGTATTGCCGAAGAGACGGTCGCCGGATATCCGGAACTTTCTTTCCAGCAACTGATCATCGATAATTTTGCCCAGCAGCTTATTATCAATCCGCACCAGTTTGACGTGGTGGTCATGTCCAACGAGAACGGGGACGTCCAGGCGGACGGCGCCGCGGCGCTGATCGGCGGTCTTGGCATCGCCCCGAACGCCTGCCTCGCTGACGATTACGCTTACTTCGGTTCCGTCCACGGTACCGCCCCGGATATTATCGGCATGGATATCATCAACCCCACCGCCATGTTACTGGCTATGGTAATGATGCTGGAACATCTCGGGTTCGAAAAAGAGTCTTCCCGGCTGGAAGCGGCGGTATATGACGTTTATCGGGAGGGTAAATACCTCACCCGTGACCAGGGCGGGAATACCGGCACCACCCGCTTTTGCGAAGCCGTCAGGGCCAACCTGTCGGCGGGATAACCGGATTGATGGCCCGTAAGATGAAAAAAAACCTTCCGGTTTTGCGAAGCCGTCAGGACAAACCTGTCGGCGGGATGTTCGGATCGATGTTTCGGAAGATGAAAAAAAACCACCCGCTTTTGCGAGGCTGTCAAGGCAAACCTGTCGGCGGGATAACCGGATAGATGGCCCGTAAGATGAAAAAAAACCTATTGGCGCTGCTGCTGCTGCTGGCGCTGGGCAGTCTCCTGCTCGGCGGCTGTCAGGCGCCGTCGGCCACCAGCGAGCTTAACCTGTCCGGCATCGACCCGATAACGCTTGACCCGGCGGTATCCGCCGAAATGCTTTCCCACGGCTATATCCTGCAGATATTCGGCGGGCTGCTCCGTCTGGATGACGACCTCATGCCGGCGCCGGATATCGCCCAAAGATGGGAAATAAGCGATGACGGCCGGACCTATACTTTTTATTTGCGGCCGGACGTGCGGTTCCATGATGGGGGTGCCGTCACCGCCGCCGACTTCAAATATTCCCTGGAGCGGGCCGCCCTCCCGGCCACCGGGTCGCTCACCGCGTCCACCTACCTGGGTGACATCGTCGGGGTGGCCGACGTGCTGTCCGGTCGGACCACCGACATCAGCGGGGTGAAAGTTATCGATGATTTAACTCTCCGGATAACCATAGACACCCCCAAGTCTTATTTCCTGTCCAAGCTGACCTACCCCACCACCTTTGTCGTCGATGCGGATAACGTCCGGTCCGGCGGCCAGTGGTGGCGTCAGCCCAACGGCACCGGGCCCTTCAAACTCAGGGAGTGGGAAGTGGAAAACCAGCTCGTCCTGGAGAAAAACGAGCAGTATTATGACGAACCGGCCCGGCTGGACTCGGTAGTCTTCCAGTTATGGCGCGGCTTGCCCATGAACATGTACGAAACCGGGGAGATAGACGCCGCCGGTGTTTCCATGCTTTATATCGATAAAGTCACCGATGAATCCGGCCCTTTTTACCGGGAACTGCAGGTAACCCCCGAATTGAGCTTCAACTACCTCGGTTTTAACCACTCCCGCCCGCCTTTTGACGACGTTAACGTCCGGCGTGCCTTCAGCCAGGCGATTGATAAAGAAAAACTGGCCTCTCTGGTCTTCCGTGACATGATGCAGTCGGCCGGCGGCATCCTGCCTCCCGGTATGCCCGGCTTTAACGAGAGCCTGTCCGGGTTGAGCTATGACGTTGATAAAGCCCTGGAATCGATTGCCGCCTCGAAATACGGCAGCGTGGAGAACCTGCCGCCGGTTACCCTCACCACCTCCGGCTGGGGCGGTCATGTCTCCAGCGGGCTGGAGTCCATTATCCAGGAGTGGCGGCAGAACCTCGGGGTGGAAGTATCCGTACGGCAGCTTGAGCCGGGGCGGTTCCTCTACCATCTGAAGGAAGAAAAGGACGAGATGTTCTACATGGGCTGGGTGGCTGACTATCCCCACCCGCAGAACTTTCTGGAAATCCTTTTCCGCACCGGCGCGGATAACAACGCCGGCGAATACGCTAACCCGGCGGTGGACGTTTTACTGGAACAGGCCGGTCGGGAGGCGGACTACGCCCGGAGCCTGGCGTTGTATCAGCAGGCCGAGCAGATGCTGGTCGACGATGCCGCCTGTATCCCGCTCTGGTTCGGCCGAAATTATATCCTGGTCAAACCTGAAGTCACCGGTTATCGCTTGAACCCGATGGGACTGGCCATGCTGGGCAAGGTCTCCATCAGCTCTGATTAAGCAGCCCGCGTGTTTCCTTGGCGGTGAGTACGCGCAGCTTTCCCTCCGGCAGGTCACCCAGTTTCAGGTTCCCCATCCGGGTTCGCTTCAGGGCGATAACGTGGTGTCCCTGGCTCTCCATCATACGGCGCACCTGCCGTTTCCGGCCTTCGTGAATGGTGATGCCGTAATTGAAAGGCGGGTGGGAAATTATCTTTTTCACCTTTGCCGGGCGGGTCATCCCGTCCTCCAGCCGGATACCTGCTTCCAGCCGCTTTTTCGCTTCCTTTTTCAGGTCATCGGCGATGTGTATCAGGTACTCTTTTTCGATCTCGAACTTGGGATGGGTCAGCTTGTAGGCAAGCTCCCCGTCATTGGTCATCAGCAGCAGGCCGGTGCTGTCCTTGTCCAGCCGTCCCACCGGGTAAAGGTTCCGGTGGCGGTACTCTCCGGGCAGCAGGTCGACAACCGTCCGCCTCCCCCTCTCGTCACGGGCGGTGGAAAGTACCCCGGCCGGCTTGTGCAGCAGCAGGGTAACCGCCGCCGTCGGTTTCAGGTTGATTTTCCGTCCGTCCACCACCACGAGGTCGGTCTCGATATTCACCGGATGCCGGAAATCCTCCACCACCTGCCCGTTCACCAGCACCCGGTCGTGCTTGATAGCCTCGGCCATCCGCCGCCTGGACCCGGCGCCCGCCCCGGTAAGAATTTTAAGTAATGACTCTGATTTCATGATTATTCAGCCTCAGAATGATGGATGGGGTGGCATTCGAACCCACCGTCGGCTTGCCCCGCCAACGGTTTTCAAGTCTGCTAAATAGTATACCATAGCTATCACTCTAGATACTTACAGCCATGTAGCCCCTGGCCTTCAAGAAGCAGCTGCCGATGGTTTTGATATTGTTTTATTGGAGAATCATTTAATTC
>CBDUSH010000102.1:0-6628 GCA_965369965.1 uncultured bacterium
GCCAGTAATGGGCGCATGGTGATTCAGGTGAACGAAGGTGGCGCCATTGTTCCCGCGGATACCGAGCTTACCGCTGTCGACAGAGGCATTCTGGACCTGGCTCACAACGGCCCCATTCTCTGGGTGGGTGAGCTTCCGGATGCGCCGCCGTTCTCCACCAAGGTCGGCGGACCTACCGCCTTACAGTACTATATGTGGTACATGTGGGGTGAAGGCCTTGACCTGATGCAGGAAATGTTTGACACGGCTGGCTTAAACGTAGCCGCAATAGCCGCCGACTGCCGCGAACCGGAAACGTTCCTCTACACGTCTTTCATCATGAACGAACCCGGGGACCTGGCCGGCAAGAAGATGCGTCTCCTCGGTGACGAGGCGGAAATCTTCGGCCGACTGGATGTTGCTGCGGTGGCCACTCCCAGCCCCGAGCTTTATGAAGCTCTTGCCCGTGGTGTTATTGATGGTTTTCAGCACAGCAGTCTCGCTGTCGACATAAACTTCGGTTTCCAGGAAATCGTTGATTACGCTTACATGTCCCCGGTTCGGCAGCCCACGGATATGTATATCTACATCGTCAACAAGGATTCCTGGGCAGCCCTGCCTGACGACCTGAAAGTGCTCGTCGAGGAACTCTGGTGGGCTGAAGGTATACGAGGCTATGCCGAGTGGACCTACAAGAACACTACCGCTACTCAGGAATGGATTGATGCTGGCGTCCAGGTACTTACTACTCCGAAATCAGTGGAAGATATCTTGATCCAGTACTCAACTGAGTTCTACCAGGCCAGAGGCGCGACCAATCCTTTCTACGCCAAACTGATGAAGTCGCTTGACGACTGGAGAGACGCCTACGCACGAACCTATCCGCGTCTCTAGTTCCCGTTTTCTCGTCCCCTGCTCCGAGGACTTCCTCGGGGCAGGGGACATTATTAGCTGAGAAAGGTAACCGATGAGAAAAATAGTTCGTACCATAGATGCCGTCAGTGAATGGACGGGAAAGACGGGGCGCTGGCTAGGCGTCATGCTGATGTTGCTGGTGACCTATGAAGTTATTATGCGCTATGTCTTTACCAAGCCGTCCCTGTGGGGATATGAGATGTCCGTTATACTTGCCGCTTCTTTATATGTCCTGGCTTTTTCCTACGCTCACCTGCACGGCGCCCACGTCAGGGTAGATATGATATACTCTCACCTGCCTAACCGCGGGAAAGCCACCATTGACGTCCTGGGCGGTTTATTCCTCTTTTTACCGTTTATTATACTGCTGACCATTAATGCCTGGGACTGGATGTTTGTTTCCTGGGCGACTAATGAGAAAATGCCCATTACCGGCTGGTACCCACCCGCCGGGCCTTTGAGAACAGTCGTCTTTTACGGACTTGCCTTGTTTGCTTTGCAGGGTATCGCCCAGTTTATTCGTGACCTGTATAAACTGGTAACAAACAAATCGTATGAACCCGTAGCTACGATTGATAAGGAACAGGCGATATGATTGAATTAAGTCCTCAAGTGTTAACCGCCATCATGATGGGCGGTGTTTTTCTCGGGGTGCTGACCGGATACCCGCTGGGTTTCATCGTCGGTGCGCTGGCCCTGGGGGTTGGCTATACCGTCTTCGGACCTCAGGTGGTGGATGTTATTTACACTCGTATTTATGGTATCCTGACCAACTACATCATCATCGCCGTCCCCCTCTTTGTTTTCATGGGAGTGATGCTGGAACGCTCCGGAATCGCTGAGAAATTGTATGATGCTCTTTACGTCTGGCTCGGCGGACTCAGGGGCGGCCTGGCCATAGTCACCGTATTAATGGGGACTATCCTGGCGGCCACCGTCGGTATTATTGCCGCTTCCATTACCATGCTGGCAATGGCCGTCCTGCCGTCAATGATAAGGCGCGGCTACAGCAAATCTCTGGCTACCGGGGCAGTCACCTCCGGGGGTTGCCTGGGTATCCTCATCCCGCCCAGTATCATGCTGGTACTTTACGGACCGATGGCCGGTATCTCGGTAGGGCAGCTCTTCTTTGGCGCTTTTCTGCCCGGCTTTACCCTTTCCGGCCTGTATGTTATCTACATCGTGGTACGCAGTTACTTGCAGCCGCACATCGCCCCCGCCGTGCCGATTGAGGAAAGACAAATTCCTTTCCTCAAGAAAACATGGATGCTTATTGTCGCCGTGGGACCGGTGGCCGTTCTAATCCTGTCCGTACTGGGGGTCATTTTCATGGGCATCGCGCCACCCACCGAGGCCGCCGGTGTCGGCGCTTTTATCGCCACTCTGCTGACCATTATGTACCGCCGGTTCACCTGGAAAGTCCTCTCAGATTGTGCCTTGCTGACCCTGCGGGCCTGTGGTTTTATCTTTGTTATCGTGACCATGGCGGTCGCCTTCACCGCTGTATTCCTGGGAGGTGGTGGCCGGGAGGTGATGCAGGATATCATCATGGCCGCTCCCGGTGGTAAATGGGGTGTCTTCGCCGTTATCATGTTCATCATCTTTATTATGGGCATGTTTATCGAGTGGATAGGTATCGTCTACATCATGGTGCCCATCATCACGCCTATTGCCGCCGCCGCCGGGTTTGATATTCTCTGGTTCTCTATCATGGTCTGCGTCAACCTCCAGATGGCCTTCATGACGCCGCCGTTCGCTTCCGGAATCTTCATCTGCCGGGGGGCGGCTGACCCGTCACTCGGCATTACCATGGGTGATGTTGTCCGTGGCGTGCTGCCCCACGTGGCCCTTATCATCGTCGGACTTGGCCTGTTCACTATTTTCCCGCAGATTATCACCTGGTTACCCGAACAGATGATAAGGTAATATAAAGACCGGAGTAACCGGAACACTGGAAAGGTAAGATGCCCCTGCGACAGCCTTTGGCAAAACAAGGGAGATAACAGGGGCATTCTTTTGGACTGTTATCGAAATGTCCGGGAAACCGGGAAAAGAAAACCCGGCGTAAATAAACAATCACAGGAGGCTTGAAACGGAATGAAAGGTAAAATGAAGGCGGTGGTGAAGTATACCGAAGCCACCGGATTTGACTACGTTGACGTCGATATCCCCGCCATCGGGGCTAATGACGTATTAATTAAAGTAAAGGGCACCACTATCTGCGGTAGTGACATCCATGCCTACCACTCGGCACCGGGCATGCTGGACATGATGACGCTGCCTGTTACTCTGGGACATGAGACCTGCGGTGACGTCATCGAAGTGGGAAGCAGTGTCACCAGTATTAAAGTGGGTGACGTCATCTCCCCGGAACCGCACATTTACTGCGGGCATTGCTATTATTGCCAGAATGACGCGGCTCTCAATTGCCAGAACCTGGGACTTTTTGGCCTCGACCGGAACGGCGCCTTTGCCGAATACGCCAGCATACCGGAAAATGTCTGCTGGAAACATCCGGCAGGCACATCCTACGAACTCGGCGCCATCTACGAGCCCCTTGGCGTGGCCATGCACGGCGTCATGTCCGGAGAAATCAACGGTAAATCCGTGGCCATATTCGGCTGCGGGCCAATCGGTCTCTTTGCTGTCGGCGCCGCCCAAACATTCGGCGCCACTCAAGTGTTTGCCCTGGAAGTAGCCCCCAAACGTCTGGAAATGGCCCGGAAAATGTTTCCGGACATCACGGTGATAAATCCCAAAGAGCAGGACCCGGTAAAAATTATCACTGAAGCTACCGGCGGCCTGGGAGCTGACGTGGCCGTAGAACTGAGTGGCAGCGCCGCCGCCGTGAAACAAACCTTCAAAGTAATCAGGCGTGAAGGCAGGGTGAGCATTGTTGGTGTCGCCAGCGGGGCCATTGATATCGAGGTCCATAAAGACATCGTCCTCAAGGAGGCTCGGGTAAACGGCGTCTTCGGGCGCGAAATCTGGCGCACCTGGTGGCAGGTCCGGCAAATGCTGGATACCGGCAAATTTGATCCCCTGCCCATAATCACCCACCGCTTACCGCTGAAAGACTACGCCGAGGCGATCGAACTCGCCGCCAGCGGTGAAGCCGGTAAGGTACTGCTCTATCCCGAGGCGTAAAAGAGACACCTGCCGGAAAGATTTGACATAAAACGATACAGGAGGCAATTGATGGGTGACCGTTTGAAAGGGAAAATAGCCATTATCACCGGGGCAGGTTCGATTCTGGCCGGTATCGGTAACGGTAAGGCAGCCGCCATTGTTTTCGCCAGGGAAGGTGCAAAAATACTGGCCGTAGACTACAACCTCGAGGCAGTCGAAGAGACGAAACGGGTAATCGACGAAGAGGGCGGCGAGTGCGTCACCCTTTATGCCGACGTCTCCAAAACCAGCGACTGTGAAAACATAATCGAAACCTGCGTCAAGACCTTTGGCAGGGTGGACATTCTCCACAATAACGTCGGCATGGGAGGCTATGGCGGCGCCGTGGAGGCCAGCGAGGAACTCTGGGACAAGACGATGAACATTAACCTGAAGAGCATGTTTCTGACCTGTAAATTTGCCCTCCCCCACATGGAAAAACAGGGCAGCGGCGTGATCTCCAGCCTGGCTTCCCTGAACGCCATCCGGGTGCAGCCGGTCCCGGCCATTGCTTACGCCGTCTCCAAGGCGGGAGTTATCGCCCTGACCCGGGAGATAGCCATTCAATATGCCGCCAAGGGTATCCGGGCTAACGCCATTCTGCCCGGCTTTATCAAGACTCCGATGGTTGAGTACTACAATGCCGATGCCTATGGCGGGGGCAGTGTGGAAAAAATGTGGCAGCGGCGTGACGCCATGTCTCCCACCGGGAAACAGGGCGAAGCCTGGGATATTGCCTATGCCGCCCTGTACCTCGATTCAGATGAAGCCAAATACGTCAACGGCACTACACTGGTAGTCGATGGTGGCCTCTGCGAGACCACTCGTCAATGGTAACGGCGTTACCTTTCGTTGAATAAGTAACCGGTGACTCTCAAGAAACAAAAAGGCACCGCCCGCCGGGCGGTGCCTGTCTTTTAGACGAAACGGCGTAGTCAGAATATCAGGGAAAGAGTCAAAATCCCCGGCACTCTGAGGAGCGTGAAGAAGCTGTTCGTGGGAACGGAAACTCACGTCCGGTCTCCGGGCCTGGAACAGTCCGTGCCGGTACGACAGTAGACCGTGAGTAAATCCCCTCGGATATGCTATCGGGGCTTCTCTCGTCACGCTGAGAGGATATCAGCCCATCCTAATTATTACGTGGCGTCGGTGATATCACTGACGCTTTGCCGGATACTCTCCATGGACATCACTTTTTTCCAGTCGGGCTGAAAGAGCTGCGGCTTGGCCTTCTCCACGGCCAGCTTGGCGCCATCGGACATGGGGAATCCGGCCACGTCAAAAACGATGGCGATGCAGGTGCGGAGATGCCCCCAGAAAAAGTCACGCACCGCTGCCTCGGGGACACCCATCCGGATGGCTTCCTCCATCCCTTCGCGGAGAATGGTGGCGCACGTCGTGGTTAATGTCTCTACCAGGGCCGGTTCCAGGATCACCATCTGCTCTGTCGTCACCCGGTGCGCCCTCGTTACCGGGGCATAGATAACCTTGGCAATCGCTTCTCCCTTGGCGTAATCCTCTTCCGGGCCGTGATGCAGGGAGCAGACAACGCTCTGTTTGGCCTTGTAGGCGCCGAACCAGTCGTGTTGGGCTTCCGGGTCGGTTTCATCACCGAACAGAGGTGGGTGACAGGGGTGGGTAATGAAGTAGCTGATGTCCGCCCGCTCCGGCAGCATGCCGGCAAATCCCGCCGCCGGGTCAAGGCTGATAACCATGGTGCCGCTCTTAAGCTTGGGGACGAGCCGGGTGCAGATTTTACCGATAAGCACGTCCGGCAATGCCAGCAAAACCACGTCGGCCTGGGCCACGGCTTCATCCTGAGGGGTTACCGCCAGCCCCTGCTCTGTCAGTAGGGCAATCCCTTCCTGGCTGATTTCAACGTAAAGTGTCTTATAATCGGAGTTGTCCTTCAGGTTTCTGGTCAGGCGTTGACCCATTTTCCCGCCGGCGCCCATTAAAGCGATTGTCGTCATTACACTACTCCTTATGGTTATTATTCCCAAAAATATCTCCGGCCAGAGGTTGGCCTTTGAATCCGGTGTAATAGTAAAGCGTTTCCCGGCGGCTGTCAATGGTTTTCCGGGATAGGAACCCTTCCGGTACTCTCCGGTAAAAGCAAGAAGGGGAAGCCGAAACACCTTCGGCTTCCCCTTTGTTTACTGTCCTGACGGACTATGTGTTTAGCGGTCGTGGTAGCCGATAGCCTCGGCTTTCAACTCCTCGTCCGTCTTCACCGTTGCCGACCCGCCGTCGCGATGGCAGGACTTGCAGGCAAAGTCAAGAGTGACCTGCGAAATCGCTTCCGAACCATCTTCGGAGAACTGAGAAGTGGCCTCAGGGTCAATCGCCCAGAGGTGGGCCCGTATATCACCGGTGTAGCCGTCGGCGTTAGCCACGGCGCTCTTCACGATGCGCGGCATGTGGCAGTCGATACAGTCCACCATCGACTTCATGATCGTCGATTTCTGGGTAGTCTCTTCCTTGAAATGGCAGTCCTGGCAATCAATTCGGGTTCCGGGGTTGCCGGCATTAAGTTCCTGGACAACACCCTTGTGCGGGTCATGGC
>CBDUSH010000103.1:0-6492 GCA_965369965.1 uncultured bacterium
CCATTTCAACAAAGGGAAACAACCACTGAGAGAATGGAAAATAATTTGCACCTTAAACGTGAGGCTTTATTAATAATCAGCGGGCGGGGTCACAGAAGGGGAACGTAGCCCGGGGGATAACTTAGGAACTAGGTAACTATCAAAGCTCAATTCTCAGATATGAGTTAGGATGTCCACTAACGGTTTCAAGCCAATATCAGGATTGGTTGCAGGCATAATCGGAATTATTCCTGGTATTGTGGCACTGGTTTCAAAAGAAACAGAGGAAGAGGGCGATTGCCGGATAGCCCTTTCACCACGTCTCCAGCCGGAATTTCCCTTCTCCAACCAGTTCTGCCAGACGCTGATGAAGTTCCTCACCGTAGCCGGTGGTAATGCCGGGGAGTTTGAGATTGACCGTTTGCTCATCTTTGACCACGGCCAGTTTTACCTCGTCTTTCCCGGGGAAAGATTTGAGAGCGGCGATTATCCGGTGCAGATTCTTCTTATCCCTTCCCTCATCATCGGTCTGGTTGAGATTGATGACCAGCCGGCGGTTCGGGACACGCTCCGGGACGGCCGCTTCCGCCACCGCCGACGGTGTTTCGGAAGCCACCGGCGCCGCCGTTTCGTGTCGGGGTGTTTCGGGAGCCACCAGTGCCGCCGTTTCCGGCCGGGGTGTTTCAGGAGCCACCGGTGCCGCCGTTTCCGGCACCGGAGCGCCCGGCTGGTAATGGCGGGCTTTGTCACAACTCAACTGCACGCGGTCTTCCCTCTGGCGTACTTTGGCTTCAATCAAAAGTATCTCGCCTTCCGCCCACAGGTCACTGGTTTCCACATAGACGCGGGGCCAGACCATAACCTCAATCTGCCCGTCGAGGTCTTCAAGGGTAACACTGGCGAATTGTTTCCCCTCACGGGTGAGCAAGTGACGCACCAGAGTGACCATGCCGGCCACGACCACCGTCTGGCCGACGAGTTCAGCGTCAATCTGTCCGCAGAGGGTCACTTCCGAACCGATTGCAGCCGCCACCGATTTAAAGGGGTGTTCGGACAGGTAGACGCCCATCAATTCCTTTTCCCAGCCCAGTTTTTCCTTCAAGGGAATTTCGACCGCTTCCAGGCCGAGCTCCGGCATCGGTACCGGCAGGCTTTCTCCCCAGAGGTCAAACATAGTCGTTTGTCCGGATTCACGCAGGCGCTGCTCTCTCTGGGCGAGGGATATTATCCGGTCGACGTTGTTGAGCAGGGTACCGCGGTTATCCAGCGAGTCGAAGGCGCCGGCTTTAATCAGGCTTTCGATAACCCGTTTGTTGACTCCGCGCAGGTCACAACGCCGGCACAGGTCTTCGATAGACTTGAATTTGCCTCCCTTATCCCGCTCAGCGACGATGGCCTCGACCGCCCCCGGCCCGACATTTTTTATCGCCGCCAGCCCGAAGAGAATCGCCGGGGAATCGCCTTCCATTTCGATAGAAAAGGAGACCTGACTGCGGTTGATATCCGGCGGCAGCATGCTGATTTTCAGCCGGCGGCATTCCGCGGCGGCATCGGCCGCCTTGTCCGGTTCTCCGGAGTGGATAGTCAGGAAAGCGGTGATATACTCTACCGGGTAATTTGCCTTGAGATAGGCGGTCTGATAGGCGATGAGGGCATAGCTGACGCTGTGGGCTTTGTTGAAAGCGTAGCCGGCAAAAGGCTCGATGAGCGCGAATATGTCACCGGCCAGCTCGGCGGAGAAGCCTTTTTTCCTGGCCCCGGCCAGAAAGTTACGTTTTTCTTTCTTCATGACCTCCGGGATTTTTTTACCCATCGCCTTGCGGAAAATATCGGCCTGCCCCAGGCTGTAACCGGCAAAGGCCTGCACGATAAAAAGTACCTGGTCCTGGTAAACAATCACTCCGTAAGTCTCTTCCAGAATACTGGTCAGGTCAGGGTGGGGATAACGGATGGGTTCAAGACCGTGCTTGGCTTTGATAAAAGTGGGGATATGCTCCATGGGGCCGGGGCGGTAGAGGGCCACCATGGCGGCGATATCACTGAACATGGTGGGTTTAAGTTCCCTGATATAGCGGCGCATGCCGGCGCCTTCCAGTTGAAAAACGCCGGTGGTCTGTCCCGACGACAGCAGGTCAAAAGTGCCGGCATCATCCATCGGGATATCGTGCAGATCAATATCAATACCGCGCTGCCGGGAGATGATTTCCCTGGCCTTACCCAGGATGGTGAGGTTGGCCAGGCCGAGAAAGTCCATTTTCAAGAGGCCGATGCGGGCGATATCTCCCATGGAGAACTGGGTCATGGCCGATTTCTGGCCGTTTCCCTTGTTGCTCCACTGGAGGGGGACATAGCCGGTGAGCGGTTCTTTGGAGATGACCACACCGGCGGCGTGGGTGCTGGCGTGGCGGGAAATGCCTTCCACTTTTTTGGCGGCGTCCACCAGCCGGCGGATAACGGTATCATCCCGATAGACGTTTTTCAACTCGGTATTTTCTTCCAAAGCCCGATCCAGCGTCATGGTCGGCGAATAGGGAATCAGCCGGGCAACCCGGTCGACTTCGCCGTAGGGCATACCGAGCGCCCTGCCCACGTCCCGGATAGCCGCCTTGGCGCCGAGGGTGCCGAAAGTAATAATCTGGGCGACGTGGTCCGGTCCGTATTTCCGGCTCACGTAGGCGATGACGTCGTCCCGGCGGTCGTCCTGAAAATCAAGGTCGATATCCGGCATTTCCTCACGCTCCATATTAAGGAAACGCTCAAAGACCAGCTTATGTTCGATGGGGTCAATCTCGGTAATGCCCAGGCAGTGCAGGACAATGCTGGCGGCGGCGCTGCCCCTGACCCCGAAGAGGATGCCTTTTTCTTTAACAAAGGAGATAATATCCCAGACCACCAGAAAATAATTGGCGAACTGGGTGTGTTTGATGACTTTCAGTTCGTAATCGAGCCGCTGCTCTATTGCCGGGTCGGATGCCGGGTAGTACCGGCTGAGGTTCCGGTGACAGAGGTCGGCCAGAAATTCGTCGGCTGTTTTTCCCGCCGGCAACTCTATTTCCGGCAGATGGAGGCGCCCAAACTCCAGTTCCAGGTTACACATATCGGCAACCTGAGCCGTGTTCTCCAGCGCTTCGGGTAAATCACGATACAGCTCGGCCATTTCCTGCGGACTCTTGAGGTAGAGGAAGTCTCCGTCCATCTTTAGCCTCTTTTCGTCATTGACCGAAGAATTGGTGCCGATGCAGAGCAGCAGGTCATGCGTTTCCGCGTCCTCACGGTTGATGTAGTGAACGTCATTACTGGCGATCAGGGGGATTCCAAGCTCACCACTCATGGTGATAAGTACCGGGTTTATCCGTTCCAGTTTGGCGATGGGGTGCCGCTGTATTTCCAGGTAGAAATTTTCAAACGTCTGCCGGTACCAGAGGGCGGCCTGCTTTGCCTCCGGGAGACGGCCTTCCAGGATAAGGCGGGGAACTTCGCCGCCGATGCAGCTGGACAGCGCCACCAGCCCCCGGCAGTGCTGTTCAAGCAGTTCCCGGTCTACGCGCGGTTTATAGTAGAAACCCTCCAGGTGGGCTTTGGAGATTAGCTGCATCAGGTTCTGGTATCCGGTCCGGTCTTTGGCCAGGAGAACCAGGTGATAGCTGGTTTTAGCTTCCGGGGTGCGGTCGGCGCGGTTACCCTGAGCCACGTAAACCTCACAACCGATAACAGGTTTTACGCCGGCTTCCCGGGCTGCCTGATAAAATTCAATCACGCCGTACATGACACCGTGATCGGTGATTGCCAGACTGTCCATACCTAATTCTTTGGCTCTGGAGACGAGCTGCGGAATACGGCACATACCGTCGAGCAGGCTATATTCGGTGTGAACATGGAGATGGGTAAACATAGTGCCTCAGGGTTAATTATTGCCTAATTATAACACAGGCCGGTTTTTTACGGCTATTCCCGGACTATGTTTTTCAGCCCGAAAAGTGTAATATTTGAGTGGTTGCTTATCAAGGAGGGACTTTTGAAACATTTACCCGCCGCCGCAAAATGGCTATTCGTGGTCTGCCTGCCGCTGTTACTGGTTTCGGCCGGCCTGGCCGGAGCTTTCAACAGCCTGTGGCTTTATAATTTCGGCTTTGACAAGTATGAAATCAGCCAGAAGACAGACATTGCCGGGGTGGAACTGGAGAAGGCGGCCCAGGGACTGATCAATTATTTCAATTCCGATGAGGAAGATATCAGCGTCAGCGTGATAAAAGACGGCCGGCCTTTCAGCCTGTTTAACGAGCGCGAAGTAGCCCATCTCCGAGACGTTAAAGGGTTGGTCCGGCTGGATTACCGGGTGCTGGCGGCAAGTTTACTCTACGCGCTGGTTTTTGCCGGGCTGAGCCTTTTCCGGTGGCGGAACTGGCGGCAGCTGGCGCGGGGAGCCATGTTGGGCGGCGCTCTCACCCTGGCCCTGATGGCGGTTTTAAGGGTGGTGACGCTTTTTAACTTCGACCAGTTTTTCAGGCAGTTTCACCTGCTCAGTTTCACCAACGACCTCTGGCTGCTCGACCCGACCAGGGATTACCTGCTGATGCTCTTTCCGGGCGGCTTCTGGTATGACGCCACCCAGTTCATCGCCCTGGGGGTGGGCACGGCGGCGGTGCTGATAACCGGGCTGGCCTGGGCATTCGGCCGGAAAGGGAAGCTTGCCCAGGGCTGATTGGCTCTGGCTGTTTGGTACTCCAGCGACCGGCTTTTTCCCCGATTACTTATTTCTTATCTATTCATCCTCTTGTCTCCGCGACCGGTAGACGAACGAGAAGATAATCAAAGCGGCCCCTGCCACCATCACGACGATGCTGAGCGTCTGCAACGGCGCCATCAAATCGTCGGTCAATTGCAGCAACCAGGTCTGGAATGAGGCAGGTATGTCAGCAAAGGGTAACAGCGCCGGACTGTAACGGCTGGTGGCCCACAAAATGAGATATTGAGTCACCCCGGAAAATAAAAATGTTATCCCCAGGCCGCGGGAGGCGTCTTTTACGTTGCGACTCAAGAATATAATGGCCAGAATGAGCGCCAGCATCAGGATAATCAAGCCGATGTAAGCCGTCTGCACATAACCGACGTACTGCTTAACCTGCAGAAAGGTGGCCATTACCTCCCCCGGAATCAGGTTTTCGTCCACCTCAAATTCAGAGGGAATCATATCGTCAATCTGCCGGTAGTACTCGTTGAAATACGGCTCTAACTGGTCCGGAGGCAGTAATGACAGTTCGGGGGGTATTTCCTCAACAAAGGTCCGCCACACCGTGTCCCGCAAGCTGCTCTTTAACCTGTCCAGTGAGATTACCAGACTCAGCCGGTCGCTTTCCCCGAGCATAAAGTTATAGAACGCGTAGACAGCCGAGTTGACCTGCTCTTTAAGCCACGGCTCATTCTCTTCGATAGCCTGAAACATGGCTTCTTCCAGAAAGCCGGACTCGGCCGGTAATTGCCCGCCGAATTGTGCCATGGTCATTTCGGCCACCAGTTCAGACACCTCCAGCCGGTCCACCTGCTTGACCACAAAATCCGGGTCAAGGAGAGTGCTTTTCAAGGTAAACACGGTGGCAAACACGGTCAGGGAGAGGAAAAGGATTAATGTCAGCAGACTGACCAGCAGACTTTTTAAAAATTTCATTGCCGGAACCTCCTCGTGAGCTATAGCGATAAAGCCGGTCAGTGGTTTTACCGCCTGCCATCGCGACAATTATACCACAGGCCAAACGACATCTCACCGAATCAAAGGGAAAGCCCCCAAATATTGACTGCACACGGGGCATACGGTAATATTACTATGTATTGACGGGCGGTTAGCTCAGCTGGTTAGAGCGCTGCGTTGACATCGCAGAGGTCACTGGTTCAAATCCGGTACCGCCCACCATGTAAGCAGTTCTCGTGACGAGGATTTACCACTAAGGGAGCTTCCCGAATCACTTCCGGGACCGGAAGGGAGGCGGCGGATGACTCTCAGGCAGAAATGCAACGCGGCAGCGTTCTCTTTTCCCGACGTTTTTGGTACGACAGGCCAAGGGGGCTGGATCATGAAATCCAGCCCCCTTTATTTTCTTGTGACTCTAACCTATCGCGTTAGCTCTTACCTATCCTGAACATCTTTGTCCCACACGACGGGCACACACCCTGAGTCGCCGGCCGGCCGTTCTTCATGGTGATAGCCTTGGCGTCTTTCATTTCCTTCTTGGAACGGCATTTCATGCAGTATGCTTGCATTGAGTTTTCCTCCTTCTAATATCTGTTGCCCGGATAATAAATTATTAATTCTCTAATGCCCGGTGTTAATACCATCGTCGCCTTCTCCATGAGGCAGCCGGGGTTCTTCGCTGGTACTGGATAATAAAGGCGCCCCGATACATGCCGGGCTGGGCGGAGAATGGTCAAAGGTTGCCGAGAACGCCGGGTTTCGGGATCGGGTACTGGAGACGTTACCGCTTCCGGATGGAGAGGTCCGGCATGAATGGGTGCCCAGGC
>CBDUSH010000104.1:0-6471 GCA_965369965.1 uncultured bacterium
AAATTATCGATAACCTGGGCGAGGGAGAAACCGCCAGTATCATACTGGGTGATACGGAAACCCTGAAAAGTGTCGCTCAGGAATTGAAGGCCAGGGGTATCAGACCGGACTTTAAACGTCGGGATGGAGACAAATTTGTCCTCACGGTTACCCGCTGATCGCGCTTGGCGGATGGTTAAAAGACTGGTCTGAAAGGTAGATAACAAACGATGGTTCAACTCGAAAGCCACTGGAGAAGTATCGTCAAAGCGCTGACGTGGCGAATTTTCGCCACTTTTGTTACAATGTCAGTTGTATACTTTTTCACCCGGGAGCTGGCATTGTCGGCCGGTATCGGACTTGCCGACACCGGCATAAAAATATTTTCTTATTACTCACATGAAAGGCTCTGGGAAAAAATTCAGTTCGGCAGAAAGAATGTAAAAGAGGACTACACAATATAATATCCCACCGGCATCAGAGTACCATCGCTTGATTAATCAATGGAGAGAGAATATGGAATTTGAAACACGAGCTATCCACACCGGGGAGAGACCGGATAAAACTTACGGCGCCGTCGCCGTGCCTATTTACCAGACGTCGACCTTCGCCTTCGAAGACATCGGTAAGACCCGCGGTTTTGATTACTCACGCACCGGTAACCCCACCCGGAAGATTTTGGAAGATACCATCGCCAGCCTCGAAGGAGGTAAAGCGGCCTTCGCCTTCGCCACCGGTATGGCCGCCGAAGCAACCGTTATTCATCTGCTCAGCGCCGGCGACCACGTAGTCACCGGTGACGATATTTACGGCGGCACCTACCGGCTTTTCCAGGACGTGATGACTCGTTTCGGGGTTGATTTTACTTTCGTGCGCATGGACAGCCGCCGTAATATTGAAGCCGCCATCCGGCCCAACACCCGGCTGCTGTGGCTGGAAACTCCCTCCAACCCGCTGCTGAATATCGTCGACCTTGAGATGGCCGTGGACGTAGCTAAAAAACACAACCTGCTGACGGCCATTGATAACACCTTTGCCTCTCCCTATTTCCTGAATCCGATTCAGTTTGGCATCGACCTCGTCGTCCATTCCACGACCAAGTACCTCAACGGTCACTGTGATGTGCTCGGCGGCGCCGTGGTCACTACCACTGATAATCTGTCGGAAAGAGTCCATTTCCTGCTCAATGCCATGGGCACCCCGGCCTCCCCTTTCGATTCATGGCTGGTGCTGCGCGGGATTGAAACGCTGCCCATCAGGATGGAACGTCACCAGGCAAATGCCTTTGCCGTGGCTGACTTCTTGGGCGGACATCCCGCCGTAAAAAAAGTATATTTCCCGGGACTTGAATCACACCCCGGCCATGATATCGCCCGGCGGCAGATGAAAGGGTTCGGCGGGATGGTATCCTTCGAAATGAACGGCGGACAGGAAAAGACCAATACCTTCCTGAGAAGTATCAAGCTGTTCGCCCTCGCCGAATCACTGGGTGGCGCCGCTTCTCTCTGTGCCCACCCGGCCACTATGACCCATGCTTCCATGCCGGAAGAGCATCGTCGGAAAGTGGGTATTACCGATGAACTGGTGCGGCTGTCCATCGGCCTGGAAAACCCGGCCGATTTGATTGCCGACTTAAAACAGGCGCTGGAGTCCAGCTAAGGAGTCGGATATGTCTTACGCCAGAGCTTTACGTTGCCGAAAATGCGGGCGGGAATACCCCCTCCAGCCCCGCAACAAGTGTGATTTCTGCCTCAGCCCCTTGGAGGTCACTTATGATTACCAGGCCATGGCGGGTGTGGTAAGTCGCCAGAAAATTGAATCCGGTTTACGGAGCATGTGGCGCTATCGTGACTTGCTGCCGACGGAAGAAACCGAGGTTGACGTGGGTACCGGCTTTACCCCGCTGGTTAAGGCGGATAACCTGGGACGGGAACTGGGACTGGAACGTCTCTATATCAAGAATGACTGCCTCAATCCCACCTACTCCTTTAAAGACAGGCCGGTCTCGGTGGCGGTTACCAAGGCACGGGAGTTCGGTTTTGATACCCTGGCCTGCGCCTCCACGGGGAATCTGGCCGCCAGCGTCGCCGCTCATGCCGCCAAGGCGGGTATGAAATCATACGTCTTTGTTCCCTCCAACGTGGAACAGGGCAAACTGGTCGGCATCGCCATCTATAACCCGGTTCTGGTGCAGGTAGAAGGCAGCTACGACGACGTGAATCGCCTCTGCTCGGTAGTTGCCCAGAAATATAACTGGGGGTTCATCAACGTAAACCTCAGGCCCTATTACGCCGAAGGCAGCAAGACGCTCGGTTTCGAAGTCGCCGAGCAGTTGGGATGGCGGGCGCCCGATTGTGTCATTGCTCCCACTGCTTCGGGACTTATGTTTACTCGTATCTGGAAAGGGCTGGATGAACTGGCTATGCTCGGTTTGATTGAGCCGATAAATACCCACATGTTCCTGGCTCAGGCGGAGGGTAGTGCCCCCATCGCCAATGCCTTTGCCGCCGGCACCCTGCACGTGCACCCGGTGAAACCGGACACGATCGCCACTTCCATCGCCATCGGCAACCCGGCAGACGGTTATTACGCACTCCGGGTAGCCAGACAATCAGACGGTGGAGCCTGTACCGTTACCGACGAGGAGGCCATAGCGGCCATGAAGTTACTCGCCCAGACGGAAGGTATTTTCGCCGAGGCGGTTGGCGGCGTGGTCATCGGGTCTTTGAAAAAAATGGCTGCCGCCGGAACAATCAAGAAAGATGACCTGACGGTGGCCTTTATCACCGGTGCCGGGCCCAGAACTCAGGAAATAGTGTCTGATGTGGTACAGCCGCTCACCATAAAGGCAACCATGGAATCCCTTGAAGAGAAGCTCGGCGTTATCGCCTGAAATTAACAATTTATGGCCGACACGGCAACGTGCTATGAATGACAGGGAGGGATAAGATGTCCAGAAGGCAAGTAATGTTTACCTTTCCACAGGAGCTGGTTACCGAACCGCTCATTTTCAACCTGGGGCAGCAATTCAACGTCGCCACCAGTATTCGCCGGGCTGATGTATCGGAAAACAAAGGATGGGTCGTTCTGGAACTGGAGGGGAATGAAGGCGATATCGAAGAAGGTATCTCATGGATTTCCGGTAAAGGAGTCAGGGTCGATCCGGTTGACGGAGATATCGTCGAAGGGTAGCCGGTTACTTTATCCTGCCCTTGCCTCCCGGCCGCCGGTGGCGACTCGGTTATCCGTCAGTTGGTGATTTCTCTTACTCGCCGTCTTCAACACTGGTTTCACCGCCACTGTCAAATAGCCTGACAGCACTTTAGACCCCGTTATCACACCACCGGCTTCTTCACCAATAACCTTTTTATTGCCGGCCAGTTCAGCAAAAATCCTGATTGAATGTTCCGCCCCCGCTTGTTTCCTCCTTACCATCACAAATCCACTCGAACACCCGGTCCCTAACCCACCCTTGACGCCGGGCTGTATCCGCTCACGCTACTAGTATCTTGATGGTAGACAGGCACGATATAAGGTATATTTGACAAATAATCAGGCTAAATAGTATATTAATGCGGGTATTAATATACTAGGGATAAGTTAGGACGTTAGCCGGTTGAGTATTAACGATATTAGTTATCTGGTCATGACCGTTCTCCTTGTCTTTTCCGCCATCATCATTCACCGTTCCCGCCTTCTCAAAACCCCCTTTCATCATCTGCGATATGATATCGTCAAGCCGGCTGGATATCCTGATACCGCCCGGTTTATTTACCATTCCGGCCTTGAGAAAAGCTTTACGAAAACCGCTTTATATCATATAGTAATGAAAGGGGAGAAATGATAAAGTCAGTTCTCTTTACCGTACTGGTTATTATCGCCGTTGGTCTGTTCCTGGTACTCGGTGTCAATCAGGCTCAGGCCCTCGATGAGAATAACTGTCTGGTATGCCATAGTAATCCGAAACTTTTTACCACCAACGGAGACGGGCGCCAGATATCTCTGTATGTTGATGAAGCCGAGGTCAACACGGCCGCGCATCGCTTTATCGATTGCACCACCTGCCATACCGCCGAACCGCATTCCGTGGCCACCCCGCTCACCAAACTGTCCCTGGCCGAAAAATGCGGCAGCTGTCATCAATATGAATACAAAGTGCACTTGGAGAGTGTGCACGGGCAACAACTGGCCCAGGGTAACCCGGACGTCGCCACCTGTATCGATTGCCATAGCTCCATCGGCAACCCCCACAGCGTCATTCGCGTCCTGGAATATAACGCCCCCGCCTATACCAAGAATATCGCCGAGACCTGCGCTAAATGCCACGACGATGAAGCACTGATGGCCAGTTACGGCATCGTCGAAAAGGTATACGATTCCTATATGCGCAGCTTTCACGGCAAAGCGATGCAGCTCGGCACTTATGAGATAACCCAGCTGGATAAGGCCACCTGCACTAACTGCCATGGGGTTCATGATATCAAGAGTCCCAGTGACCCCACTTCGCCGGTAAGCGGACTGGAAAACCTGGCTCAGACCTGTGAACAGTGTCATCCCGGCGCTGGTGTCAAATTTGCCGCCGGCTTCCTCGGACACAAAGAAGCCTCGTCGGAGAATATTCCGGCGGCGCATAATACCGAGATATTGTTCGACACACTACTCAAATCCGTGATTGCCGTCGGTATTTTTATTGTCGTCGCCGCCATAATAAGATTTTCCATAAACCGGTGGAAGGAGGAATAATGGCCGTCGCTGCTCGTGGAAACTCCGTGGAGAGGGTTGGAAAAGTAAATATAACCCGTTTTGATATTCACCAGATAACCCAGCACGCCGGGATGATGGTCAGCTTTATCCTGCTCGTCATTACCGGCCTGCCGCAGAAATTTAACGAATTGGCGGTCAGCCAGTGGTGGGTGGGGGCCTGGGGTGGTATTGAAGTTATCCGGTCGGTGCACCGTTTTTCCGCCTGGGTGATTATCCTGGTTTGTGTTTATCACCTGCTCTATCTGCTCTACTCCACCTTCGTCCTGAAACGGCCTTTCCCGGTAAAAATGCTCCCCGCCCGTCAGGACTTCATCAATTTCTACCAGGAAATCGGTTACTTTCTCGGCTTGAGAAAACATGGCCCTCGGATGGACCGGTTTCACTGGCGGGAAAAATTTGACTACTGGGCAATTTTCTGGGGAATGCCGGTCATGGCTGGCTCAGGATTCATTCTCATGTATCCCGTCCTGTTCAGTGAGGTCATGCCTAGCTGGATTGTCCCGGCGGCCCTCATCGCCCACAGTGACGAGGCCATGCTGGCGCTCACCTGGATATTTATGGTGCATGTTTTCTTCAGTCATTTCAGCCCGGGCATATTCCCCATCAATACCTCCATATTCACCGGTAAGGTCACTCGGAAACGCTATCAGAAAGAACACCCCGTCGAGTATGACCGCCTGCTGGCGGCTTCGATACCCGCCGGGGAGGTCTCCACGGAACCCGAAACGCCGGAATCTGATATAGAGCCTGAGCCGGTGTTACCGGAACCACCGGAAGATGAGAGGATAACCCTGACCAGCTTCATCAGTGAGGTTTTTGACGACTGGGTAACCAGGTCGGCCGGGCTTGTCTTTATTCTCATCCTGGCCCTGGTTATTTTTAATATGGTCTCGGACCTTCCGGAGATGTATCCATTTTTCGGGGTCTTTAATTTCTCGATGGTGCCGGTACTGTTCATCATCGGTGGTATCATCTTTATTCTGGCTATCCTGAGGAGTTGAACGATTACCCATGATAAGACGTCATAGAAGACACCGTGAAAAACTGCTCTTTCTTATGTTTGCCGGCGCTACCGGCATTATATTACTGGTTATCGGGGGCTACCAGCTTTTCGAATTTACTGAATCAACCTCATTTTGCGGTACTCTCTGCCACGAGGTGATGTATCCCGAATATACCGCTTATCAGGACTCCCCTCATTCACGGGTATCCTGTGCGGAGTGCCATGTTGGCTCCGGGGTTGGTTACCTGGCCAAGTCCAAGATAAACGGTATTCCGCAGATTTTTGCCGTCACTACCGGCAGCTATGAGCGTCCCATCCAGACGCCTGTGGATAACCTCCGCCCTGCCCGTGAGACCTGTGAAGAGTGTCATCGTCCGGAGAGATTTGCCGGGGACCTGATCCGGGTCCATACCACCTATGATTCGGACGAAACGAACACAGAAAGTGTCGATACCAGGATACTCAGGGTCGGTGGCGGTGAGTCTGAAACGGCCCAGGACATTCACTGGCACATCGCCGCCAACGTCTGGTATTTACCCATGGACCGGGAAAGACAGGAGATTAGCTGGGTCGGCGTCGAAGAACCGGATGGCCGAATAACCGAATATTACTCCCCCGCCTGGGCGTCTAAAGTTATTCCCCGGCTCGATGTCTCTGAAGTGCGGCTCATGGACTGCATGGACTGCCATAACCGGGCAACCCATATTTTCCGCTCTCCCGACGAA
>CBDUSH010000105.1:0-6296 GCA_965369965.1 uncultured bacterium
CACCGCCGCCGCCACCTCCACCATCAGCCAAAGTAATAGTGCCGGGAGAGACAATCTTCCCCGATCTTCTGGAGACGATGGATATAACCTTTTACTATCGGTTCGAATCCGACAGGCCACTTGATCAGGTTGCCATGGATGTGCAGATAACCGCTGTCCTCGAAGCATCTGAGCTCTGGTCCAAGGATTTTCCCCTGATGCGCGCCGAGAAAAGTGGGAATTTTAACGTTAGCTTTCCTCTGGAACTGGCTTACTATCTTGAATCACTCGAAGCTATTCGCGACGAAACGGGAGCTTCTGCCGAATCATATAGTCTAACCATTATCGCTGATGTCCATGCCGTTGCCGAGACAGATTTTGGGCCAGTAGATGAGGTCTTCACCCAGACCCTGAGCACGACACTCGGGGAAGGTACTCTGGAGTGGAATGAAGAACTGACAAAGGCTCAACCTGGCTCAATAAAAGAGAACAGGCTAATTCCCAACCCCAAAAAATATTTAGGGCTATCGCTGGCTGGCGCAAGAAATCTATCCGCCGCCGCGGCAGGCGTTCTCTTTCTTTTCCTTTCGTTGTCAGTAGTACTGTATGTCAGGTTCAAACCTGAAAAGCTCTCCGGCATTGAGGAGGAGGCGCTCCGGGTCAGGAAGAAGTATGGAGAGCGAATGGCATTTGGCACGAGCGAGACGCTACTAAAAGAGGAAAGGCTGATATCTCTGAGTTCAATGGAAGACCTGATTAAGGTAGCCGATGAACTCGGCAAGCTGGTAATCCACCAGGCACCTGGCGTCTCTGAAGAAACACACGCTTACTATGTCTTTGATGGTACGACCCGATACCAATATGTAAGCCTGGCGGAAGAGCCGGAAATTCCTGCGACCTGAGAGCCGCCATCGACGAATTCAACCAAGCTCTCTTAACGCGCTCCGGAGAACTTTACCGCCGGCGTTACCAACCGCGCAAGTTGTGGCACCATCCTAAAATATGCCTTTTTTCTTTTCGGGATTCATCAAAAGAGAGACGGATAGTAACCGGGTTTACGATATGGGCAATTTACTAAAGAAGTGATATAATAGTCATATTCTCCTTTGCATTGAACCTTAAAAGGGACACGGTTATTACCGGTCTGTGTCCCTTTTTTATTGGGCCTCGACACGGATATCCAGCCGGTTTCCGTGGTGGCGAGTATCCCCGGGGGGTTAACAAAAATGCCTGATGGGCCAGGTAAATCATAATTCCGGCCGGGAGGTGAGTGAAGTGCACATAGACAAAGATAAATGTATCGGCTGTGCCAACTGTGTTTCCGTCTGTCCGATGGGAGCGATATACATCGCCGATGACGGCCTGTCAGAGATAGATGAAGAAACATGCGTCGAGTGCTACGCCTGCTACCGGGGGATGAGTACGGAGAACCTCCCTCAGCAACCGACGCGCTTCCTGCGAGGCGCGCTGGCTTTCTTCAAGCTCCGCTTTCAGCCCGACCCTGATATTTGCCCCAGCGGAGCCATAACAGAAGATGAACTGGTCTGGCCCAGAATGCTTCGCCGTGCCTTTAGCGACCCCCTGATACCCCATGACTCCACCGGTGGCGGCGGCAGAGGTACCGAAGAAGTGAAGACAAACGAACTGACCGGGCGCGTCAAGGAAGGGGAAACCGGCTTTGCCGTCGAGTTCGGCAGACCGGGAGTCGGCGTCTATTTCAGGGATGTAGACAAGGTGAGCCGGGCGCTGACCGGAATGTCGGTTGAGTTTCAATCTGAGAATCCGTTAACCACGCTCATTTCAGACGTCAAAACCGGGGAAATACGAGCCGATGTTTTGAACGAGAAAGTGATTTCCTGCATCCTCGAGTTTAAAACCGACGCCGCAAAAATGCCCGACATACTGAATACGATCGAGGACGAGATCAGGCAGATGGATACCGTGGTGGCGCTGGGAGTAGCCGTCCGGTGCGACGCCAACGGGAACGATACCGTCCAAGACCAGCTCAAGTCGATGGGCTATGATGCCTGGCGGGCCAAGATAAACATCGGCCTTGGCCGCCATACCAACCCGGCACCCGCCGGAGAGGAGAAAGTATCTTGACAAACACACTGCATAGATTCGGCAAGCCGGAGGATCTCAAGGACGATTATATCGTCTTCACCCTGGCACGCCCCGGCGTCAATGATATCGGTTCGGTAGCCAAGGCACACGAATTCCTGAAGATTGCCCTTAAATACAACCCGGTTAATTTTACCGGTGAGTCCCGTAACGGCCCCGTGTACCGACCTGAGAAGAACCTCAATGTGTTCCGGTTGTATGTCAGAGGGAGAAAAGAAGTTGTATCGCCGGAACAAGTCATGGACGAGATGGAACCACCGGGACGGGCAACCATCGTCTTTGACAACAAGGCGGCTCTCGAAGGGTTCCTAAAGGAAATTAAGCAGCTTGATTCCGGGCTGTCGGTAAACGTATCTTCATTAGTCGACGACTATAAAGAAACAGCTCTTCGTACCGGGATTTTACCTCACTCGATTAACTACTCACTGGGTTTCCGGGGAAATTTGTATCGCTTACCCGACCAGCAGGTGCTGGCGCTGACCACCATGTGCGGCCACGGCCTTATCGCCAGCAGCTTCGCTAGAAAGATGCTGGACAGCGTCAAAGAAAAACGGCTGACCCCGGAAAAAGCCGCCCGGTATATGGCGAAATTTTGCGTGTGCGGTGCTTTCAACACGTCCCGGGCGGAGCGCCTGCTTTATGAGGCCCGGATGTCGAAAACGAAGGTATAACCTGTTACTTACGCCGGAAAATATACCTTTTCAGTCCCGGGAATTTCCGGGCTCTTACCTTCCCGGCGACAAGCCTTGCCTGACGTGGCACTGCCAATCAGACGGCAACGCAGCCGGCGGTAAACATCATGGCCGAAAGAATAAAAGCCGCTGTCTAACTGGACTTATCCCCATTATTGGGCCAATGATAATGTCAGTTTTCACAATCATTGACCCTCATCCCAAAACCTACAATACGGAGCCGAGTGGTTCCTCGAAGGCAATCGCCCTTACCGGTGAGCCGTCAGCGCCTTCAATCTTGAGGGGCAATGCCAGGAAATTGACGCGATTTTTGGTCAGCAGGTGTTGGTTGATGATGTATTCAAATTGTATGATTCCTGCCTTGAAGAAGACGTCATGGGTGACATTGTCCTCTATCCTGGCATTGATGGTGCGTGATGGGTCGATGACGTCATTTCGTAAGATATAATCACAGGGGAAATCGCCTCCCCAACCCTTAATCTTCCGCTCAACCAGCCATTCACAGGCATCTCGTTCCATGAAAGGCGCCTTGCCCCAGAAATCTTTAGTCATATAATCGCTTTTCAGCGGCCAGTCGGTGCGCAGGAGAGCGATGTCGCCTTCCCTGATGTGCCGGCCGTGTTTTTCCAGTTCGGCGACGGTTACGGGCGCGTTTTCACCCAGGTGAGAAAGGTCGACGATAGCCGCTTCACCCATGAATCTGTCGAGGGACACTTTGTCTATGGATTCCCCGTCTATCAGGTAATGGAGCGGCGCGTCAACCTGGGTGAAGCAGTGAATCATAAAATACATATACCACCGCAAGAAGTAATGCCGGTCACGGGCCGGGATCGCGGTCAGCTTCACCGGCCAGCGCCAGTGGTCCCGCATGGTAAAAGTAAGGTCAATCACTTTAAACATTTAAATATACTCTCCTTCTTTTTGTCGCTTCACCAAAGGATTGTCTTCACCATTGCTGATTAAAATTATCACCCCCTCAATTACTTTGTTGACGGGTAAATCCTGATAAATATCTCACACAAAACTTCCCGGCTGGAAAACCGCTATGACCTGCCCCATTAAATGCCCCGCCGATAAGTTAGCGTCACCGGCATCATAGCCTCCGGAGCCGGTGGACGGTAGCCAGGCGGGTTACGCGGGCGTACCTGATTATATTCCGTTCTCCCCGGTGTAATCAATGCCTGGGCTTGATACTCCGGCCTGAGCCGGCCGTCCTTCCGCCATAACCCGCTCCGCTCAGGGTGCTTCCCGGGCATTTTTTACCCCTCCCTCTATTTTATTTCCGTTTTACATTTATTCCGGGCTGATTTCTGGCAAAGACCATGACCGGCACGGAAGAAACCAGGCTAAACCGGTACGGATAGAAGCGGGAAACTGACCAGATGACAACAGGTTGTAAGAAAATTGTAAGAACTTGTAACCTCTCTGTAAGTACTCGGAGCCGATTGTAACCATTTTGCCGGTACCAAACACGTAAAATCAAGGTAAGAAATGACCATAAGAGCCACGGTTTTTTACCAGGACCATCTCGCGCACACCGACCAACCCACGGGAAACCGGCGAGATAAGAGGCCAGAAGAGTGTCGATGAAAAAAGTTTTAGGTTTAACAGTCGCGCTATTACTCTTGAGTGGCATGACCGGCATCGGCACCTGGGCATACTTCAGTGATACCGAAACGTCGGCCGGTAATCAGATGGCCGCCGGCACCCTGGATTTAAAAACTGACGATGTGGACGGGGTAAGCCAGACCCTTTTTGCCGTAAATATGCAACCGGGTGATATTGTCAGTTCCGAAAATATAACTCTGAAAAACGCGGGCAGCACCGCAGGTACCACCATAGACCTGGCCTTTTCTTACGTTGAGAATGACCTCAGCGTAAACCCGGCTGACATGAGCGCCGATGCTACTGCTGCCAGACTGGAAGTTACCGTCCTTAAGTACGATGGCTCTTCCCTTCTTGCCAGTGTGGCGGATACTAATTCCAACAGCTACCTGGATATACAGGATCTGAAAAATTCTGATTTGAGCGGCCAGAGCGGCATCAGTGCTCAAGCCACCAAAGAGTTTGAAATCACGGTCAAATCAAGAGTTGGCACCAGCAACGATTTTCAGGCTGACGGCATTACGGTAACCATGACCTTTACCCTGAACCAATAAGGAATATGACGATGAGGAAAGCAGCCGAATACCTGGGCTACACCCTGATGGCACTACTTATGGTGGCTGCGGTGCTTACCTACCTGGCTCCTCACTTCGGCTGGCGGGTGAATGCCGTCCTGTCCGGTAGTATGGAACCCTCTCTGAAGGTCGGTTCACTGGTAGTGTCTCGTCCGGTTGACCCGGAAACCGTCCTCATCGGAGACGTCATTACTTTTCGCCTGGACCAGGCAGTTGTGCCCCTGGTGACTCACCGGGTGGATGGTATCGGGCATAGCTCCCCGCTTTATTTTGAGACCAGGGGAGACGCAAATAAAAGCCCCGACCCGTTTACCGTGCCCGCCCGGAATCTGGTGGGGAAGATTGTCCTCCATATACCTTACGCCGGCTATGCGACTGAATTTCTGAAGACGCCCCTTGGTTTTGTGCTGGGCTTGCTCTTACCCGCGCTCATAGTCATCGTGATGTATTTGAGGAATATCTGGCGCTTTCTACACCGTGATAAGCAAAGTTCTAAAGAGGTGGCCGGCAGATGAGACGCAGAAAGTGGCTCAATATCCTGTTGGCCATCTCACTGGTTATGTCCATGGCGACCTACACCGGGGTAACCACGAGCCTTTTTGTCGATGACGAGCAAAGCACCGGTGACAGCCTGGTCATGCGGTGGGGCCTCTTTACACTGAATGACGGCTTTGAGAATACAGGCAGCCCTCCCTGGGATGATTACTGGAATGAAAACGGAACCACTTCCTGGCTGCAAAGTTCTTCGAAGCCATACACTGGTACCTATGCTGCCAGGCTTACCAATAATGATACACCCGGGTATCTCACCTCTGATGAAATAGAGGCCTCCACAGCCGATAATATTACTGTATCCTTATGGTTTAATCTAAAAAGTCTGGAAGCCGGTGATTTAGCGGTCCAGATTTACAACGGCACATCGTATAACACATGGTACGACCTGATAAGTTACCCTGCTTATGCTAACAATACCTGGGTGTTTTTCAATGAGGTGATAACGGATCCTCAATATCTCATCGCCGGGTTCAGAGTGAGGTTTGATGCCTCCGCAATGGGAGATAGCCAGGAAGAAGCTAACATAGATGATGTTGTCATTACTACTGATACCATACCTCCGGCAGCACCGACCGGGCTGGCAGCTACCGCCGGTAATGAGCAGATAAGCCTGGACTGGACCAGCAACACCGACCCTGACCTGTGGGGCTACAATGTTTACCGCAGTAATACCGGTGGCGGCCCCTACACCCAGGTAAACGGCAGTGTGGTGTTGACCAGTGACTACACCGATACCGTTTACGGCGGGGGCACCTATTATTACGTGGTT
>CBDUSH010000106.1:0-6295 GCA_965369965.1 uncultured bacterium
CACCGGAATCGGCTGGCTTTGTGTCTCCGCCGGTAAAGGCGACACCGGAATCGGCTGGCTTTGTGGCTCCGGCGGTATCAATCTCTTTCATCTCAGTGGTAGTCTCCTTTTCCTGTTTTAGTTCTTCGGCGGCCATGATTTCCTCGACCATAGTCATAATATCGGTATCGGAGGGCAGACGCTCCGGCCGGCGGCGTGACCGGGACACCATGTCTTCCATACCGGGCAGGGCGGGCTTCTGCTGCCGGGACTCCTGCCTTTCCAGTCGTTCGATTACCTGGCCGGTCAGCCGCTCTATCAGCCGCCGGTCCGGTATGCCCATCGACTCGGCGGCGGCAAAAACGATGCGGGCAATCTGGGTACGACTGGGTGAGTTTATCTGCCTGTTTTCCGGTTGTTCCGCCATATCAGTTCCGTTCGCCTAATTAAGATTTAAATTTTTCCCGGTAACGATTCCACGTCTAATTGGGATATAAATTTTCCCCGATATCAGTTCCGCTCGCCTAATTAAGATTCAAATTTTCCTGTTTGCCGCCGCGTTTGGGCGGATTTTTGGCCAGTTCCTCCAGATTTTCCGCGGAGAGAAGGGGGAGCTGGTCAGCCGAAACGGATATATCCGGCTCACCGGTGACCAGGGCGTCCACTTCTTCTTTCAGGGCGGTGATATCGGTGAAGTCACGGTAGACGCTGGCGAAACGGATGTAGGCGATATGATCCAGCGCCTGCAGCCGCTCCATGACCATGTCACCGATGACCGTGGTCGGTATCTCCGCCCGACCGGAGCCGGAAAGCCCGGCCTCTATGTCATCGGCCACTTTGTCCGCGGTGCCGGTGGGGAGAGGGCGCTTTTCACAGGCCTTGCTGATACCGGAGAGAAGTTTTTCCCGGCTGAATTCCTCACGCCGCTGGTCTTTCTTGATGACAAAAAGGTTGACCGGCTGCAGCCGTTCGTAAGTGGTGAAACGGGAATCACATTTCAGGCACTGCCGCCGGCGGCGGATGCCGTCATTGACGTCACGGGAGTCAATCACCCTGGAATCGTGATAATTACAATACGGACAGTTCAACCGAAAACCCCTCTATATAGTACAACAAAAGCAACAATACCACAAGATATAGTGCATGTCAAGGGATATTCAGTTCTTTTTCCACCTGTTTTTTTACGTCCGTTTAACCCGTTTCCGGCGCCGGATTTCAGGCCGCCCCCGGATACCGAAAGGTCACCGGCTTTACTCGGCAGGCCGCCGGATATTAAGATAAGAGAGAATATATCTTAGCGTATGCAGCCGGATACTAAACAAAGACAGGACAAAATTTACCATTCGTCGCCGGATACTAAGCAAAGACAGGACAAAATTTACCGTTCGGGGAGGAAAGCGCCGGTGAATTATCAGTCGGCGGTGGACTATATTTTAAGCTTTGCCGATTACGAGCGGATATCGCGCACGGGGGTGGTCTTTGACCTGAAACGCATCGAGAGGCTGCTGGCCAGGCTCGGTAACCCGCAGGACGCGGCCAGGACGGTCCATATCGCCGGCACCAAGGGCAAGGGCAGCACCGCCGCCATGATCGCCTCCATCCTGTATCAGTCCGGCTACGGTACCGGATTGTACACCTCTCCCCACCTGCTGAGTATCCGGGAAAGGATTCAGCTAGACGGAGAGCCGATTACCGAAAAAGCTTTTACCCGGCTGGTCAGCCGGTTGAAGCCGGAGTTTGAAGCGGTCAACGAGTCCGGCGCTTACGGCGAACTGACCACCTTTGAGCTGCTGACGGCGCTGGCGCTGGCTCATTTCAAAGAGAGCGCCGTGGACTACCAGGTGCTGGAAGCGGGGCTGGGGGGACGGCTGGACGCTACCAACGTAACCAGGCCGGAAATCTGCGTCATCACCTCCATCAGTTATGACCACACCGACGTGCTCGGGGATACCCTCTCCCTGATAGCCGCCGAAAAGGCGGGCATCATCAAACCGAAAAGCGTGGTGGTGGCGGCCCGGCAAACACCGGAAGTGACGGCGGTAATTGAAAAAACGTGCCGCGAAAAGGACGCCCGGCTGGTCAGCGTCGAGAGCGAGATCAGCTGGCAGGGGCAAACCGCCGGCCCGGAGGGGCAGACTTTTCGCCTGAAGGGGATCAGCGGCGAGTATGATTTGAGCCTGCCGCTGGCCGGGGAGCACCAGCTGGAAAATGCCGCCGCGGCGGTGGCCGCCGTGGAGGTACTCAAGGAGCAGGGCGCCCGAATCCCGCCGGAAAGTATCGCCCTTGGACTGGCCGGGGTGCGCTGGCCGGGGCGGCTCCAGGTAATGCGGCGCGAGCCGTGGCTGGTGGTGGACGGCGCCCACAACGCCGACTCGGCCCGCCGGCTGGTGGCGGCGCTGAAGCGGCATTTCGCTTTCCGGCGGCTGACCCTGATATTCGGCGCGTCCTCAGACAAGAACATCGCCGACATGGTTGCCGAACTGGCCTCTTTGCCGGACCGGGTGATCGTGACCAGTTCCCGCCATCCCCGCGCCGTGTCTCCGGACAGCCTGGCTGACCGGTTTATCCGCCGGGGGGTGACCGCCGGAGTGACCGGAAACGTGTCCGAAGCGATAGAAACCGCCCTGGCCGGGGCGGCGCCCGACGACCTTATCTGCGTTACCGGTTCGCTGTTTATCGTCGCCGAGGCAATGGAGTATTTTGGAGAGAGAGGCTAATCCGGCGGAGGTTTGAGCGTGGCCTCGACGACCAGGTCTTCCCCGCAGCGATATATTTTATCAAAGGATAACCGGAGGGACCGGCTGACTTCGGCAATATCCAGTTCGCCCACCGCCTCGATGCCCTGCCCGATTATCCGGGGGGCGACGGCCACCAGCATTTTATCGGCCAGTCCCTGACGCAGGAAAGACGTAATCACTCCGCCGCCGCCTTCCACCAGCACGGAGGAGATACCTTTACCACCCAGCAGGCCGAGCAGGCTTTTCAGGTCAACCTCTCCCCTGGCCGACTCCGGGACAACCAGCACCTCGATACCCATCTCGCCCAGGCGGGCTTGCCTGGCGGCGTCCCCCCGGGAGGTGGTGGCGATAATGGTGGCGGCGGCTTTACCGCCCGTAATTACCCCGGCTTCGAGCGGGATTCTCAGGCGGCTGTCCAGAATTACCCGCACCGGGTTTTTTCCCCGTGCCAGGCGTACCGTGAGCTGTGGGTCGTCCGCCAGGACGGTGTCTATCCCCACCATGACGGCATCACTGGCGGCGCGCCGCCGGTGGGCCAGCCGGCGGAACTTTTCCGAACTTACCCAGCGGGAGTCGCCGGTGGCGGTGGCGATACGCCCGTCCAGAGACTGGGCAAACTTGAGCGTGACCAGGGGAAGGCCGGTGGTGATGTATTTGAAGTGCGCCTCGTTCAGGCGGCGGCATTCTTCTTCGAGCACCCCGGCCCGCACCTCGATTCCTTTTTGCCGCAAAACCGCCTCGCTTTTGCCATTGACCAGCGGGTTGGGGTCAAGGACGCCGATAACCACCCGGCCGAACCGGTGCCGTATAATGGCGTCCAGGCAGGGGGGCGTTTTACCGTGATGGGAGCACGGTTCCAGGTTGACGTAAATAGTCGACCCGCCGACGTCTTCCCGGGCATCCCTGATGGCGTTGATTTCGGCGTGGTTTTCACCGTAACGCCGGTGATAGCCCCGGCCGATGACGCGGCCGTCCCGGACGATAACCGCCCCCACCATCGGGTTCGGGCTGGTCTTGCCCAGGCCGCGGCGGGCAAGCCTGATGGCCTCTTTCATATAGTCTTCGTCACGCATGGGTAAAGCCGCCTATTCTGTTTTGCTTACCAGCACGGTGATACTCAGCGTATCCTCGTCAGTCGTCATATCGATGAATTCAAGGTCGACGCCGCCGGTTTCAGCCTCGGTCAGGGCAACCAGCATCCGGTCCGTCTGCCGGCTGATGAGCGCCGTGATTTTTTCTTTAACCGCCCCCGGTACCGGAATCATGCCGAAGCTGATATCGTTTACCGAGATATCCGGCCGGCCGTCCCGGATGCCGACGCCGGTATTCACCTTGAGACTGGCGTCAAAGCCGAGAATGGTGGTATCGGCAACGGTCAGCATGTTATTGCCGGGTTGCAGGTCAATGGTGGCGCCCTTTATTTCCAGGGGGATATCGGCCGGTATTTCCATCCGGGTCATTACCCTGTTCGCCTGTTCGGTCATCTCGGCCTCGGTAAAGGTCAGGATTACCTCCCGGCTTTCACCGGTGGCGGCGACCTCGGCTACCGCCTGGCGGAAACCGGTCACCTGGTCCTCTAAAGAAGTCGGCTGGGGCGCCGGCGCGGGTTCGGCGGGCGGCGGGGGGACGGCCGCGGGCGCAGGCGGTGGCGGCTGGACGGGCACCGGCGGTGGGGGCGGTTCCGGAAACTGGATGTTGCGAGCCAGAAAGTAACCACCGCCGCCCAGAATGAGCAGGGCGGCAATGATAACCGGCAGCAGGATAAATTTCATAAGCGCACCAACCTGAAAAGAATATTATCTCCGGCCCGGGGAACGCGGCGACAGACCGGCGACTATTATTACTTTACTAGAACCCTGCCCAGAGAGCAATCCAGTTCCAGTTCGACACGGTTCACGGCGTTTTCAAAACCCGGCGAAACGTAGAAATCGCCCTCCCGGGGGAAACGGCCTTCGTCGACTTCGAGAACACTCAGGGCGGTGCTGGTTTTTATCCTGGCGGCGACGCCATCGGGAACGGTTATCTCCAGATTTGCCAGGCTTGCCTTGATTTGAACCTGGGTGACGCCCGCCGCAGCCGGTATTTCGACGATATAGTTACCCAGGTCCACGTCCATTTGCAGCCCGGTTATCACCAGTTCGCTTAAGTCGAGGCGACTGTCGGTCACCGCCAGGCTGACCTCCAGCCTAAAAGGCAGCTGCCGGGAAAGGCGGATATCCCACTCGCGTTCGACTTCTTCCCTCGGACGGCGGTCAATCCGCGCCATGTCCAACGAAAGAACCCCTTCACCCTCTTCAGCCCGGAAATCGACTTTCAGGTCGTTCGTCTCCAGCCGGGAAGCCACCGTTGCGAAATCAGGTGAGCCGACCGGCAGGCTGTCTATCGTCAAACTACCGGCGCTCAAGTCAACGTGTACCTGCCCGCGCTCCAGGCCATCCAGGGGTGCGGCATAGCTCCCCGTGGTGGCGGCTGTTTCTGCAGTCACGCCGCCGTATTGCCGGATAGCGATACCCAGAGAACCGAAAAGCAGGATCAGGATCAGGATACTTATCAGCCAGGTATTGTAACGCCGGAGCAAAATACTGAGTCCGGCATTAATCAGCAGCACCGGCCAGAATCGCCAGAGGGCACTCCAGAGGCCCCAGGGCAGGACGTTAAGCGTCTGGAGGAGAAAGGTTACTCCCAGAAAGAGCAGGAAGAGACCCCAGAGCGGAACACGGAGCAAATGGTGAGACTCCCGGTCAGGCATTTTATTTTCTCCGGGCGCCGAGAATAATTATCAGGCTGATGGCAATGATAACCGCCGGCCAGATAAACCGCCACTGGAACCATGAGAAAAGGTTGAAGCTGCCCAGCAGGAAAAGGACGCCCGCTACCAGCAGAGTGATGCCAAAAAAGAGCTGGCGCCGGTGACGTGCCTCCGGGGGCGTGGCGGATTTAGTTTCTTCTCCGGTAAAGGTGGCCCGAATTTCCTGGCCTAATTCGGTGGCCGCCTCTTTGATTTCCGCCACGTTTTCCTGGATAGTTTCCTTTGGTTCTTTGGCTTTGGAGCCTTCCAGCGGGACGACGATAGCCAGTATTATGTAAGCCAGAACGCCGGCCCCGTTGGCAAACAGTAAAAGAACAAAAATTATGCGCACGACGGTGGGGTCAATGGCAAAGTAGTTGGCCAGACCGCCGCAAACGCCCCATATCATCCGGTCGCTCCGGCTTCGGTAGAGCCGCTTTTCCATCATCGCCCTCCCGTGTATAGGCTAACTAAAATTGTATATGATAAAAGGTATAAAGTCCATATACTTTATCGTACCCGAAATTTCAGGGTGACCAAACGGGCAGGCAGTAAGGAAAACCACGCCACCTTCGTCACTGGCCGGCGCGGCAGGCTTGCCTTGAAGCGGTTGATTTGCTAAAATCTAGAAGTCAGAAAGTCGGGGAAGCCGGCCGGGGTGGTGACTCGCCGAAACTGACCGTCAATCTGACCGGATAATAGCGTTACCCATGCGCCGTTAGCTCAGTTGGTAGAGCAGCTGACTTTTAATCAGCGGGTCACAGGTTCGAGTCCTGTACGGCGTACCAAA
>CBDUSH010000107.1:0-6289 GCA_965369965.1 uncultured bacterium
TGCGACAGCGGCCAGAGTGACGCCTGCTGCAATGGCATCCATCAATATTGGAATCTCCATGCCAACATTATACTACTATTGAAAGTCGGTAAACAAACCAAAGGTTCGGTAATTATTGAGAATTGTGTACCTCTGTCAGCCTCACACATATCTTGGATATGCAACAAACTTGCATATTGTTTACCCATTGCACAATGTAGCGAAATGTTACCCTATCCCTGCCTCCTCCTCAATTGTCGCAGTCTCATTCCGCACGCCCGCTGATTCATCTCTATATTAGGGTATTGACGTTTAATTGAATAGGACTATAATAGCACGTACCTGACACTAAAGAACCTCAGGAATGCAACGAGATTTAGAGTGTGGAGGTGCACCTTGAGCAAGGAGTGGATGCTGATGGCGGGGGGAACATTGGAAATACTGGCCGGATTTGGGATGTTAGCCTCGGCATATTTCTTTTTAGTATTAATGTATATAGAGATTCCATGGCCATGGTCACTAAAGTACTTCCTATCGTTATTCATCCCTTCTCTCGGCGTATTGTCTGTGGTTGGAGGGGTCTTTGCCTTAAATCGTAGGAAATGGCGATTAGCATTTGCGGGTGCGGCAGCCGCAATCCCTCTCATTTATATGGCACCAGTTGGATTGGCCGGGTGGGCTGAGCATTTTCACAATATTCCCAGACTGTACATTTTTGTGTTAGGATTTTTGCTTTCAGTATTACCCATCGCCCTTCTTCGTCTTTCAAAGAGAGAATTTAAGTAACAACATGAACAAGACGTGGATGCCTATAGCAGCTGGAGTTATAGGCATAATCGTTGGTATATTTCAGGTGCCGTTCATTTGGTTCTTTCAAGGTATACATGAATTAGAGGTCGGACCACTAGATATGAAAGCATGGCTCGCGATTGTTGTGCTTACATTACTTGCCATATTCGCTATTGTCGGTGGTATCTACCATATATTCAGAACAAAGTGGCCTCTGGCAATAGTGGGCTCCGTCGCAACTTCTATTCTTTTATACTTGGCGTCAGCAATTTTTGTGCTTCCAGGAATAGCCGCTGTCGTTCTGACAGTATTGTCCAAGAAAGAGTTTGAGAAATAACAGGTATTGAGGTGGTACTTAGGTTGTGATTTATGACAACGCCCTCGGTGACGATAGTGACAATGCCACCACAGAGCTTGGTGGAGGGTCAATCGTAATTCACGAGGATTAGCGGGAGGGAGTAAAAATTTGAGTAAAAATTGGAAGCTAATAGTAGCGGGAATATTTGAAATACTGGCCGGTTTTTGGATGTTAATATCTTTATATATTCTTATAGCGGCTACAGAGACACCATGGGAATATTGGCCACCATTTTTCTTTCTGCATTTCTCCGTCCTCTTTGGTCTCGGTGTATTGGCTGTGGTTGGAGGAGTCTTTGCCTTAATACATAATAAATGGCGATTAGCTTTGGCTGGCGCCGCGGCCGTAATCCCTCTTGCTTTCATTACAGTATCAGTATTAGCCGCAGTAGCTGAGTATGAATACAATATTCCTGTCCCGTACACTATTAGTTTGGAGGTTTTACTTTCAATATCACCTATCGTCCTTCTTCTTCTCTCCAAGAGGGAATTTAAGTAACAATATGAACAAAAAGTGGATGCCGATAACGGCCGGAGTACTGGAAATACTAGCTGGGTGTCTGATGGTAGCGTCTGCCTTATACTTTTTGGGAATGTTACGTCTCGAAGCCCCACGACCTTGGCAACCATGGTATTTCCTGTGGTTAATCGTCCCCATTTTTTTCGGCATAACGTCTGTGGTTGGAGGGGTCTATGCCGTGCTCCGCCTAAGATGGCGATTGGCACGAATAGGCGCAATCGCCACACTCCCACTTTTTATAATAGCACCATTAGCGATAGGCTCATGGGTTACTTTTGAATACGGTATTACTATGCACTACTTTTATTGGTTACCTCTATTGTTTTCAATAGTGATCATTACGCTTATCGTTCTCTCAAAGAGGGAATTTAAGTAAAAACATGAACAAGACATGGAAGCCGATAGTAGCTGGAGCTATAGGCATAATCGTTGGTATATTTCAGGTACCGTTCATTTGGTTTATACAAGCTATGACTGAATTGGAGGTGGGGCCGTTAGGTACAAGAACATGGCTCGTAATCGCTGCGCTTACGCTATTTGCCATATTTGCCATTGTCGGTGGCATCTGTCATATATTCAGGAAAAAGTGGCCGCTGGCAATAGTAGGTTCTATTGCGGTTTTCTTCTGCTTCAACTTGTTTAATCTACACCATATAGTAAAGTTGTATTATCGGTCTAGTGAAATCTACTGGCCGGATGTAGTGTTACCACTTCCAGGAATAGCCGTCATTGTACTGACAGTACTATCCAAGAAGGAGTTTAAGTAACATTAGCTTGTTTTATTAGCTGGTGGATTTTACGTTGCGCCCCGGTCAGCTGGCCGGTCTTGCCGCTTTTTACTTCCATGATGACGATTTTCATTGACAAATTTTGAAAGCTATACTAAAATCGTCCACATGACATTAGAAACGGGAAAGGTTATAAATAATAACGTCAAGAAGGAGGTTGAGATGAACGGTATCGGTGACATTATGAAGGGTGGCATCAGCGCCATTCTCATTGCCGTCGGTTATATTATAGGATGGTGCGGCATAGTGTGCCTGATCATGTCAGCTACTGGCATGGCAGATGAGCCTACAACCATTCTCTGGTGCGGCGTCGCCTGCCTGGTCTTCACCGCAATTATGATGGGCTCAGGCATTGCCTGGTATTACATCGTAAAGCCAAAGGATTAAAGACAGGTAAAATCACCATCGCCCGGCTCAGCGAGGACTAATATTTAGCGACTGTGGCCATGCTTGCCTCTCGCTGCTTATAGGTTCAACAACCTGTGACTTTATCAGCGCTTTGTTGTTAATACAATAAGAGCTGCGGATGGGACTTTATGCCTCTTCCTCCGGCGGTTTCTGGAGCAGTTCCCAGCGCACCATCCCGTCCTCGATCAGCTGACGGATTTTACGTTGCGACCCGGTCAGCTGGCCGGCCTTGCCCGATTTAACTTCCATGATGATGATTTCTTTCGGTTCGCCCTGGGCCAGGCCGGGGAAAACGATGAAGTCGATTGGGCTGCCGATGAAGCGGGCTTCGGTAGGGTCGTAGTTGAACTGGGGCAGGTAAGGCGCCATCTGCTCGGTGAACTTGCCGCCCAGGACGGCCCGGCTCTGCTGGATGGCCTCCCGTATCGCCCGTTCTTTTTCCTCCTCCCATCGGCGCCGCTCCGCCTCCTGCCACTGGCGGAACCTGCCCTCGTATTTCAGCCGGGCGGTGTAGCCGGCCAGCAGCACCGCCAGCACCGCCGCGATGACTATTATCGTAATCAAGGCGATAATTTCCATGGTTTGCCTCCTCGGGAATCAGCTGGCTTTAATTATAATACACCCGGCCTTGACCCGCCATCCCGGTTTTACTTTCCGGCCCCGGATATTAGGCCGGAAATCGGGTACTTAACATAACTATGAAAACAGGCTCGTGCCTGTCCAGCTGTGAATTGTTTCCCGTGGGAAAAAAAATGACATTTTTTGTCGTGCCTGGGATGGCGGTCAGGCCGTCGCCGTTTGATGGCTGCCCGGCGTCACCAGGGGGACATTCCCGGCGCAGAGGGGGCACTCTTCCGGCCGGTAGGTTGTTGTTACGGCCCGATGGCAGCTGAAGAGCGGTACCCCGAAATCCGGCGCCGACCCGGAACGGTCAACCAGTACGCCGATGCCGATTACCCGGCCGCCCCGTTGCGTCACCGCCGCCATAACCTCCCGGATAGAGCCGCCGGTGGTCATGATATCGTCGACGATGAGCACCCGCTCCCCGGAGTCGATATTGAAGCCGCGGCGGAAGACTCTTTCCTCGCCTTCTTTCTCCGCGTAGAGGCTGCGTACCTTCATCTGCCGGCCTACTTCATGCGCCAGGATGATGCCGCCGGTAGTCGGCCCGGCCACAATCTGAACATCCCGGTCCCGGTAATGTTCCGCGATCATCCGGCAGAGCTGCTCGGTCAGCTGCGGGAATTGCATCACCTGAAACTTTTCCCAGTACACCGGCGAGTGCAGTCCCGAGGTCAGCCGGAAGTGTCCCTTGAGCATAGCCCCTGACTTCAGGAAGATTTCTTCAGCACCGTTCATTGCTGTTGCCCCCGTAATTTTCCCCGGTTGCCTGTCTTCAACCCGGCCGTCCGGTCAGCTGATTACCGGCTGGACGCGGCGGCGGTTTGACCGCCCTGAGAAGAGGCAGAGACGAACCCCCATGTATCCGGCGGCCAGATGGACAGCCAGGCTTTGCCGATGATGTTTTTGCGGGGTACCACCCAGCCGTTGTGAGAGTCGTTGCTGTTATTCCGGTTATCACCCAGGACGAAATAACGATTTTCGGGAACGGTCATTTCCGGCACCTTATAACTCGGTGCACTCTTGATGTAACCTTCGTCCAGTCGCGAACCATTTACGTACACCCGGTTTTCCTTTATCTCCACGGTGTCCCCGGGCAAAGCAATGACGCGCTTGATATAGTCGTCTTCCTCGTTTTCGGGAGGTTGAAATACCAGAATATCGCCTCTCTCCGGTTCATGCAGATAATAAGTCGCCTTGCTGACCAGAATCCGCTGACCATTTTCGAGGCTTGGTTTCATGCTGATACCAACCACGATAAAGCTTTGCACCGTCGCCTGCAGCAGAAAAAAAATAACCACCGCAAAAATGATGGTCAGCACTACTTCTCGAAAAAAAGCTCTCAACGTTTGTTTACTCCGGGGCCTGTTCTTATTATAGCCTGCCTGTCTTTTTTAATCCAGATAGAGGGCGGCTTTCTACCAATCCGGGGAAGGAAACACCCATAATATCGGTGGCGTTGAAGTATCGTGAAATTATGTCATCGGGGCATCCGGCGAAAAATAGCCCGCTTGTCGGGTACCCGCCCGAAGCAGGTGATGAACGAGCTGGTGTTGGTTTAATAAAAAGCGGCTAGCGTTTCCCCCGCATAACGAAGAAAACTATGATCAGAACTACAATTACCGCGATACCGATCCAGGTCATCATGGCTGGTCGCCCTCCTTATTGATTTCGCATCGTTCGTCTTGCGGTCATTATAGCACAATAGCACACAGGTCAATTTGACTCATCAGCCGTCTCTACCCATAGTCTTTCCCCGTCGGTAATGAAATCTATGGTGCCTTGCCGGTCAGTACGATAGATATTTCCGGGGCCGGGCTTTTTCTTCAGCCGGTCCAGTACTTCATCATCGGGAAGACCGTATTTATTGTCGCCGCCGACGGAAATGACGACTACTTGCGGATTGACGGCTGCCAAAAACTCCGGAGTAGAGGACGTATCCGAGCCATGATGGGCAATTTTCAGTACCGTACTGCCGAGGTCAATCCCGCTGGCGATTAATCTAAACTCAGCTTCCTGTCTTATGTCTCCGGTGAGCAGGAAACTGAGGTTTCCGGTACTCAGTTGCAGTACAATCCCGTGGTTGTCCGAATCCTCCCAGGTACCATCTCGTGGTGGTAAGCGGGGATTGAGTACATTTATCATTAATCCGTCACCCAGAGTAATCTGCTGGCCGGCCTGGGCTGTGGTGAGCTGAATGTTCTTTTCTTCGATGAGTTTTAAAAACTCGTCAAATATAGGCGATTCAGTATCCAGGTCGGGATACAGGACGTGCTTTACCTGATAACGCCGTAGCACTTCCACCAGGCCAGATAGGTGGTCATAATCGGGATGAGTCAGCACTATTAAGCTGGCATTGTCTGTGTAACACCCAAGGATTCAAGCTCAATTGTGCCGGTGACTTCCATATCCTGGCCGTCAATCCATACCGTGATACCTAGCATATCTAAGGCAAGGCGCTTGCCCTCAAAGTCAAGATTAAGTAGCTTGTCCTGGATAGCCTCGATAAAGCGTTCAAGGTTCGGTATGCTGATAACGGCGTCCTGGCTGGCCTTAAGCTGTGTCTCTAGTTCGGCTTTTTGCGCCTTCAGCGTTTCCTTTGCCTTATTCAAGCGCCTGTTTTCCGCTTCTACTTGGTCTGCCGGGAAATCCTTTAAGGCCCACTGCAAAAGCTGGTGCTGTTCGCGGTCTAATGCCTTAAGCTGGCGTTCTACTCGCTCTAATTCGGCCTCAAATACACTTAACTGGCCCACGTCCTGGCGCTGTTTTTCAAGTTCGTTTTTAATTAAATCCCGGTTACTTAGATAGTGTTCAAGTTCGGTCCATA
>CBDUSH010000108.1:0-6233 GCA_965369965.1 uncultured bacterium
TTTTTTGTATCGACATTCCGCTTAGTAATTCTCCCTATATGGGGGATTTTTGTATCGACATTCCGTTTAGTAATTCTCCCTATATGGGGGATTTTTGTATAGACTCCCAGTGCTTTATATGTGAAGTTTGAGAGGCTTGTCCCTTAATAATATTTTGTAATACAGGGGTGTCCAAGAGGGAGAACCTGAAACAGGTCTCCGGATGTGTCTAAGGAAAGGTTAGAAACCTCAAATGGGGGAAAGGTAACCGATACCGGCTCTTGAAGAATGGCGGCGCAAAGTGTAGACTGAATATCGATACCTAATTTCCAGCCGGTATGGCTGAAATTCAGAGGTGATATATGGCAGAAATACCGGAAGAACTGAGAAAGCTGGCGGGCATCGCCGCCGATTTGAAGCTACCCGCCGATTTGAGGACCCGGGCTATTGAGCAACTCGGTATTGCCTCCACCCATGACGCGCTTATTGCGTTGCTTGAGCTGGCCGCCAACGAGGCCCTGCTTACCAAGGAAAGGGACCTCGCCCTGAAGAAAGCCAGGGATGTGGTCAAAAGGACCAGTCCATCGTAGTTTTCAGAGAGAAAAACAGGCGGTTGGACTGATGAGTATCGATATCGGCCTGGTCGGGCTGCCCAAGAGCGGCAAGACCACCATTTTCAACGCCCTGACCAAGGGTACGGCGGATACCGGAAGCTACGTTACGGAAAGCCAGTCACCACACGTCGGGGTGGCTAAAGTCCCCGAACCACGCCTGCAAGTGCTGGCGGAAATGGTTCGCCCCAAACGCATTGTTCCCGCCGAGGTAAGATATACCGATATCGGCGCTTCGGTAAAAAGCCTGGTCGAAAAGAAGGGCATCGGCGGGGAGATACTGAACCGGCTGAGCAACGCGGATATGCTCATCAACGTGGTGCGCGCTTTTACCGATGACAGCCTGCCCCATGCCGAGGGCAGCCTGGATGTAGACCGAGATATCACCACCATGGACCTGGAACTAATCTTTTCCGATTTAACCATCATCGAACGGCGGATAGACCGCCTTCAAACGGGCATGAAGAGCGCCAAGCCGTCCGAGCGCCCGGCCCTCCTCCAGGAGCAGGAAGCGCTCTTGAAGTTCAAATCCGACCTGGAAAACGAGACTCCCCTCAGGGAACTGGAGATGACGCCAATCGAAGCCAGGCTTATTGCCAACTATCAGCTTCTCACCGCCAAGCCGCTGTTAACCGTGGTCAACATCGGAGAGGGACAGCTGACCGAGGTAACCGGACTGGAGGCGGAACTGAACGCGCGTCACACCCGGGAGAAATGCCGGGTTATTACCCTCTGCGGCCGGCTGGAAATGGAACTGTCCCAACTGGACGAGGACGCCGCGGCGGATTTCCGCGCCGACTTCGGCATCAAGGAGTCAGGGCTCGACCGTGTCATCAAATTATCCTATGACCTGCTGGGGCTGATCTCGTTTTTGACCATGGGGCCGGATGAGGCCAGGGCGTGGTCGATTCAGGACGGCATCAGCGCGCAAAAAGCGGCCGGTAAAATCCACAGCGACATCGAAAAGGGATTTATCCGGGCGGAGGTTGTCGGCTACGACGACCTGATAGAATGCGGCAGCCTGGCCGAAGCCCGTAAAAAGGGCCGGCTGCGGCTGGAAGGCAAGGAATACTCGATAAAGGACGGCGACGTCATCAATTTCCTGTTTAACGTGTAATCCCGGATTTATCCTCTTTCCGCCTTTCGCCGGCCCGGCGCACGAGCAGTTTCAATCCATCCTGCCCGACGACCAGGATAGCCTCACCCTGGTCCAGGTGATGATCAATCGCTTCGGCTCCCCAGATTTCGCCCTTAATCCTGACCTGGCCTTCCGGATGGAGAGCCGACACCGCCTTGCCACTGGTGCCGATCATGGTGGGCAGACCTACCATGACCTGTTTCTTGAGGATACGGGTAACCAGCCCGAATTCAACCGCGGCGAATATCGCCCAGCCTGACATGATGGCGATTATTCCGGCCAGAGATATTTCAATCCCCCACTCCGGTAATACCCAGCGCCAGACGGTGAACAGGGCCGCTTCCACCGCCAGGGTGCTCAGAATTGCCAGGACAAGTCGGGCGGCCGTCATTTTACGTCTTTATTCCTCCGCTTCCATTATAGCAGTTCAGCGTAGTTTTATATTATATAGTTTTTCAGTTTCGGGAAATCGAAGTTTATGCCTAAAATTTTCTTTATTTCAATGTTGACAAAGATAACCGAGAGTGATATTATATTTGTAACTATGCCTTCGCAAAGTTCACCCCGGTAGTATATTCGCTGTTTATTATTGTCACGTGTCTCTTATTAAAGCAATCATTTTAGCAGTGCCGTACTTTTGCGTTTTGATTAAGGAGTAGAGAGAGATATGGTTCGTGTGTCAGCTTCCCCCGGTACCGAGAGTACCCCCCCCGCCTCCCGAAAATCCTATGCCAGCCTGCCCCAGATACTCGACGTTCCCAATCTGATTATCGTCCAACTGGAATCTTTCCAGCGGTTTCAGGAAAGCGGTCTGAAGCAACTGCTGGAGGAAATATCCCCAATCCAGTCCCTCACCAGCAACAAGCTGGAACTTACTTTCGTCGCTTACGAGTTTCGCGAACCGCGCCCGGGACACTCCGAAGCGGACTGCCGGGAACGTAACCTGACCTACGCAGCGCCTCTCTACGTCAGAGTACGGTTACTCATTAAGGAGACCGGCGAAATCAAGGAGCAGGACCTCTTCCTGGGTGACATTCCCCTGATGACGGCCAAGGGAACTTTCATCACCAGCGGCGCGGAACGCGTTGTCGTCAGCCAGTTACTGCGCTCGCCGGGTGTCTATTTCAGAATCGTGGAAGACGCGACGACGGGCCGTGATTTCTGCTTCGCCAAGCTGATTCCAACCCGCGGCGCGTGGCTGGAATTCGAGACCAGCAACCGCGACGTGATTTCCACCAAGATAGACGGCAAGCGAAAGATTCCTATTTCGACGCTGCTGCGGGCCATCGGGTACGGGAGTGATGAAGAATTACTCGGCCTGTTCGCCGAAGAGGAAAGCGCCTCCACTCACAAGTATATGCAGACGACTATCGACCGCGAACCGCTGGTCGGGAGCGAAGCTGAGGCGATGCTTGATATCTACAAGAAGCTGCGGCCGGGAGAACTGCCCAACCCGGAGAACGCAAAGAAACTTATCCGCAGCCTGTTCTTTGACCCGATGCGCTATGACCTGGGAGCGGTCGGCCGCTACAAACTTAACAAGCGACTTGGCCTGGACGTTGACCTGAATCACCGCGCGCTGACCAAAGAAGACCTGGTAGAGATTGTCCGTCACGTAATCATGATAAATAACGGCAACGATACCGGAGATGACATCGATCACCTGGGTAACCGCCGGGTACGTACCGTGGGGGAACTGATCCAGACACAGTTTCACGTGGGGCTGCTGCGCCTGGCGCAGGCCGTCAGGGAACGCATGAGCATTATCGGCGCCGAGGCGATTACGCCCAGTGCCCTGGTTAATATCAGACCGGTAGTCGCCTCCGTCAGGGAGTTCTTCAGCGGCTCTCAGTTGTCCCAGTTCATGGACCAGACCAACCCGCTCGCCGAACTGACCCACAAGCGCCGTCTCTCGGCCATGGGCCCGGGCGGCCTGTCCCGCGAGCGCGCCGGTTTTGACGTCCGCGACGTGCATTTTTCCCATTACGGACGAATCTGCCCGATCGAAACACCGGAAGGCCCCAACATCGGGCTTATCGGCTCACTGGCCACCTTCAGTCACATCAACGAGTACGGCTTTATCGAAACGCCTTACCGCCGGGTGATTAACGAAATAAAAAACACCGACAAAGAACTGGTGGGGAAGACGACCAGAGAAGCGGTGACCAACAGTAAAGGCGTCACGGTGGCCGAGGAAAACGTCACCATTACGTCAGATATCGCCGCCCGGATAGCCAGGCTCAATGAAGTTATGATAAAAGTAGTGCCTCATGTTTCCGATGAAATCAGCTATTACTCGGCTGATGAGGAAGAAAAACTGACCGTGGCCCAGGCCAATGCCTTGCTCGATGAGAATAACCGGTTCACCGAAGAAAAGATTGAAGCCAGGCGAGGCCCCAATTACCTGCTGGTAGCGGCGGACCGGATTGACCTGATGGACGTTTCACCCAAGCAGGTGGTCAGCGTCGGCACGGCACTGATACCGTTCCTGGAACATAACGATGCCAACCGAGCTCTGATGGGCGCCAATATGCAGCGCCAGTCAGTGCCGCTGGTGAGGCCGGAGGCGCCGCTGGTGGCTACCGGAATGGAAAGCGAAGCCGTCAGGCACAGCGGACAGGTGCTTTTTGCCCAGAATGCCGGCGTAGTTACCGAAATCGGCGGCTACACCGACGACAAGAATGAAGACAGATATGCCATCGTCATCACCCGTGATGACGGCGAGAAAGACACCTACGAGCTGGTGAAGTTCGTGCGCACGAACCAGGGAACCTGCATCAACCAGAGCCCCCTGGTAAGCAAGGGTGACCGGGTGGAGACGGGCCAGGTGCTGGCGGACAGTTCGGCCACGGAACAGGGCGAGCTGGCCCTGGGACAGAACGTAACCTGCGCCTTTATGAGCTGGCGGGGCTACAATTTTGAAGACGCCATCATTCTCAGCAGCCGCCTGCTGGAAGAGGATATGTTTACTTCTATCCACATCGCCAAGCATGAGACGGAATCCCGGGACACCAAGCTGGGCCCGGAAGAGATTACCCGGGACATCCCCAATGTTGGGGAGGAGAGCCTGCGTGAGCTTGACGAAACCGGTATCATACGGATTGGCGCCGAGGTGGGCCCCGATGACACGCTGGTGGGTAAAATCACGCCGCGGGGCGAGACCGAGCTTTCGGCGGAAGAAAAACTGCTGCGGGCTATTTTCGGCGAAAAAGCGCGTGACGTGAAAGATACTTCGCTGCGTGTGCCGCACGGTGAATGGGGTAAGGTTATCAATGTGAAAGTTTACTCCAGAAAAGAAGGCGGCGATGACCTGCCGGCGGGCGTCAACCAGTGGGTACAGGCCTGGATAGCCCAGAAGCGAAAAATATCCGTGGGGGATAAGCTGGCCGGCCGACACGGCAACAAGGGAGTTGTCGCTCTCATCGCTCCCAAGGAAGACATGCCTTTCCTGCCTGATGGCACCCCGGTGGACATCCTGCTTGATCCCATCGGCGTCCCGTCACGTATGAATATCGGACAAATCCTGGAGACGCACCTTGGCTGGGCAGCCAAGACGCTGGGATTCAAAGTAATCACGCCGGTCTTTGACGGCGCCAGTGATAAAGCGATTGAAGATTCCCTGTGCCGCGCCTGGCTGGCGAGAAAAGCGGCCGCCGTTGACCACAGCCCCAACGGGGACAATTCAGCCGTAAAACTGGAACTGGCCAGGAAATGGGTCGACAAGCAGGGGTTCAATGGAGAACGGGTATTCAGCGACGAGTATCCGGGGGAGGCGCGCACCGTCTGCCTGCGTCTCTGGCTTGAGGAACTTGGCATTCCCAGTCGCAAACTCAGCCTGGTGGAGCTGAACCGGGCGGTGGAAAAGGTAAACGGTGAGGGCAAATATTCCCCACCGACTTTCGGTAAGGCCACCCTGCGTGACGGGCGCACCGGAGAACCGTTTGACCAGCCGGTGACGGTAGGAAGTATCTACATGATGAAATTAATCCACCTTGTCGAGGACAAGGTGCATGCCCGCTCTACCGGACCTTACTCCCTGATTACCCAGCAACCCCTGGGCGGCAAAGCACAATTCGGGGGACAGCGATTCGGTGAAATGGAGGTCTGGGCACTGGAAGCTTACGGCGCCGCCTATAACCTGCAGGAAATTCTGACCATCAAGTCAGACGATGTGACCGGACGGGCCAAGGCTTACGAGGCGATAATCAAAGGTGATGACATTCTGCAACCGGGGGTGCCGGAATCATTTAAGGTCCTGGTCAAGGAACTGCAAAGCCTGGGGCTTGCCCTCGAAGTCATCAGTGAAGAGGAGCCGAAGGAAACCACCCTCGAAGACACTATTGAAGAACTACCCGGTCTGGAAACCGGACTGCCGACCGCGGAAGCGGAAGCACCCGGCCCGGAGACAGAGACAACCGAACCGGAAGCGGAAGCATCTGCCCCGGAGACGGAGACAACCGAACCGGAAGCGGAAGCATCTGCCCCGGAGACGGAGACAACCGAAC
>CBDUSH010000109.1:0-6208 GCA_965369965.1 uncultured bacterium
GGCTGATGGCAACGTCCTGGTGGAACCGCCGGTAACTCCGGTTCTGCAGTATCAGGTCTTTTATCATGTCGCGCCTCCTCGTCGATATCCTGTCCAATATAGCATACCGCGGACGGTAATGCCATGACCTCCCAAATACCCCGCCGCCGACCGTTTTCAATGAACATTTTGCCCGGAAACTTTACGCTATATTTGCGCAACAGAGTATTGACGCATTTGCGTAATTGCGTTATAATTGGAGCGTAAAGGAGTCCACAGTATGCCCGTTATCTGCATTACCAACCAGAAAGGCGGCGTCGGCAAGACGACCACCTCGGCCGCCCTCGCCCACGCCCTCACCGAGTCCGGCCGGCGGGTACTCCTCGTCGACTGGGACCCGCAGGCCAGCCTGACGATCACCCTGGGTATCGACCCGGATAACCTCAAGCTGACCGGTTACAGCGCCCTTGCCGCCGCTATCCGGAACAATCACCGCCCTTCGCTGCGTGATGTCGTCATCCCCACCAGCCACCCCGGTATCGACCTCGTGCCTTCCAACATCGAGCTGTCCCAGGCCGAGCTGGACCTGGTAGGCGCTTTCACCCGGGAGCTCATCCTCCGTGATATGGTCGACCCGGTGCGCCGGACTTATGATTATATCCTTATCGATTGTCTGCCCAGCCTCGGTCTGCTCACCATCAACGCCCTCTCCGCCGCCGACCAGGTGCTCATCCCTCTACAGGCCGACTTTCTGGCCATGAAAGGCCTCGCCCTGCTCCTCGGTACCGTCATCCGCGTCCGTGACCGCCTCAACCAGAAGCTGGAAATCGCCGGTATCCTCTTCACCATGACCAATTCCCGCACTCTTCACTGCCGTGAGGTCATGGCGGTCACCCGCAAAGCTTTCGGCGACCGGATTAAGGTTTTTGACACCCAGGTCCCCAGCAGCGTCCGTTTCAAGGAAGCGCCGGCGGCCGGCGGCTCCATCCTGACCTACGCCCCCGGCTCCGATGGAGCTGAAGCCTACCGCCTACTCGCCAAGGAGATTATGAAATGAAAAGAGTCAGCATTACCCAGGAGCTTGCCTACGGCGCCGCCCTTGACCGTTTTACGGGCACCGAAGACCCCGCCCCCGCCCCGAAGAAAAGCAAGCCGGCGGCATCTTCCCCCGCGGAGACGGCCGTGATCAAGCTCTCCGTCTTCCTCCAGCACGGGGAAGACGCCTACCTGGAATCCCTTTCTTCGTCGGCCAAGTTCAGCGGCGGCAAAAAACTGAGCAAGACCCGCCTCGTCGAGGCCATGGTGCGCGCCTTCCGCCGCAGCCGGCTCGACGTGCGCGGAGTAAAGACAGATGAGGAACTGCTCAAAAGAGTAATTGCGCAATTGCGCTAATGAGGCTTTGCGCACTCCTTAGAGCGGGCGGGCCGTTTCCTTGACGCGGGTATAAACAGGGTATTATAATGGCTTCTGGCAGGGCAGGTTTTCGTTTTTCCTGAATATTAATGCCCCCCCAGGAGTGTCCGGTTTTGGTAGATATTGCACGCGCCCTGGCCAACCAGGGGATGCCTGAAGGAGACCTCTATTCACTACCTTCGTCCCCGGCTACTTTCCCCGACGGCGCCCATTTCCGCGTCGAGCTTTCCGGCATCGAGACCCCAAAGGTCCTCGAAGCCACCATCGACGAGGCTCAGAAGCTGGGCGTCCCCTTCCACCGCGCCATCTCGGTGGTCCGCGGGGCCACTCTGCTCACCCGTGAAGAGCTGTCCGCCTTCGCCCGCCTCGCCCATGACGCCAAAGTCGAAGTTATCATGACCCCCGGCCCCCGGCCCGGCTGGGACATCGGCCGCCAGGTGGCCACCCCGGAAGGCGCCATCTCCGGTTTCCGCCTCCGCGGCATGGATTCCGTACGCTATTTCATCATGGACATCCAGCGGTGCCTCGACCTCGGCTTCCGCGGCTTTCTCGTCTGGGACGAGGGAGTTTTGTCCCTGCTCAACGGCATGAAAGAGAACGGTGATTTACCTCCGGACATAATCTTCAAGATGTCTGTCCTGGCCGGGCACGCTAATCCGGCCGGCGTCAGGCTGGTGGAATCTCTCGGCGCCGCCAGCTGTAACCCGGTGGCTGACCTTACCCTGCCCATGCTGGCCGCCATCAGGCACGTCACCGCCCTCCCCCTGGACATCCACATCCAGATATGGTCTTCCATGGGCGGCTTCAACCGTTTCTACGAAGCCCCGGAAATTGCCCGGGTGGCCTCTCCCTGTTACTTCAAGATGGAGCCCGGCCCCAACTTTGCCATGTACCTCCCCTGGGGAAATTCCGAAGACAACCTGGCCCAGCTCGGCCGCGAGAAAATACGCTGGATAAAAAATATCATCGAGATTGTCAGCGAAACGCATCCCGACCTGAAAGTATCCGCTCCCGGCGTGGCCGACCTGACGATACCTTTGCCCTGAAAATATCGTTTTAAATAAAAGTTTTAAATACAAAATATACAAATATATAAATGGAGGAGACAAGCAATGAAAAAGACCATCCTTAACTTCAAAACAATGAAACAGAAAGGGGAGAAAATCACTTACCTCACCGCCTATGACTTCCCAATGGCTCAACTCTGTGAGAAGGCGGGGTTCGATATGCTCCTGGTCGGCGACAGCGCCGGCATGGTCGTCCACGGCTACTCCGGCACCGTCCCGATGACCATGGACCAGATGATCCAGCACTCCGAGGATGTCAGGAGGGGCGCCCCCAACACTTTCATTATCGGGGACATGCCTTTCCTTTCCTACCAGTTAAGCGTGGAAAACGCCATCGCCAATGCCGGCCGTTTTTACAAGGAAGCCGGGGTTGATGCCATAAAGCTGGAAGGCGGCCTGCGTGTCACCGATAAGGTGAGGGGCATCGTGGACGCCGGTATGAACGTAATGGGTCACATCGGCCTCACCCCGCAGAGTTCCGGCCAGGTGGGCGGTTTCAAAGCCCAGGGCCGCACCGCCGACACCGCTATGGAAGTGATTGAAGACGCGCTGGCGATACAGGCAGCGGGCGCTTTTGCCCTCCTCGTGGAAGCGGTTCCCCCGGAAGTCGGTAAGATAATCACCGACAAGCTCGATATTCCCGTCCTGAGTATCGGCGCCGGTGTCCACACCGACGGCCAGGTACTGATTATCGGCGACATGCTCGGCCTCTTTTCCGCCTTCACCCCCAAGTTCGTCAAAAAGTACGCCAACCTGAGTGAGGTCGTCGAGAAAGCTTTCCGCGAGTTTATCGACGACATCCAGACCGGTAAGTTCCCCGAAGATATACATTGCTACCGGATGGTTGAGGGAGAGCTGGACAAACTGGAAGGACGACTCAAATAAAAGTAGCCGTGGTTTGAACGAAGAATCTCTGCGAGCGTAGTTACGTGATTACGCATTTGCGCAATTACGCTCGCAGGTATCTGTTTCGGGGTATCCGGTGGCAGGGGTTTTTCGTCCTTTATCTCCGGCGCGGCAGGATATTTAGCTTCCCTGTTTTTGTAGCCCGGTATCTCCGGCGGTTTGGTCAGCCTGCCGGTTTTTTATAGCCCAGTATCTCCAGCATGGTCGCCTGGGTGAATTCCTCCCCCGGCGGCAGGATGATGAACTTTTTTTCGTCCCACTCGCCGCTGATTATCTTCTTGAAGAAATCCAGGGAGCCATCGATTTCTTCATAAGCCAGCCCCAGGAACTTGGCGGTGGCCCGGGCCGTTGGCCGGTATGCCTCCAGGTCGTAGGCGCCGGTATCTATCAGGGCTACCCGGGTGTAGTTCTTGAATTCCTCGTTTATCACCCACCGGGCGGTCTCCTCGCCAAAGCGCTCTTTGTACTCCTCGTAAGAGTCCAGGGGAGCCTGCCCTTCCTCGATATATCCCCGTGTCAGGTAGTAGGTGCCCGGAACTTTTTCGTGTTCCTTGCGGTGGGCCTCGGCCGAACCCAGCCAGAAGCTGATACAGTCGTGCGCCCTGGGTATTACCAGCGGCTGCCGGCCCGCTTTCACTCCGACGATGCCGCTGCCGCAGGTACCGTAGCCGAGGACGATATAGTCCACATCTTCACCCGTCTGGTCGATTATTTCCTGGATGGCCGCCGGCATTTTACTCGGCGTGCGGTGCAGTCCCTGCTCCAGAAACTCGACGCAGACTCCGCAGCCGTCAACCGCCTCCAGTTCGTGTTTCAGCACGTTGCAGGCAATGACTAATATTTTACCCTGTTTTTCTACCACTGAATTACTCCCATTACTCATCTTAATTTGTCTCCCGGTTCCAGGCTCTGTATAAAATTACTTTCAAATTTTTTGTTCACCTGTCCCGGACCGTTTATATTTTAATCTCCCAGTTCCAGGCTCTTTATAAAATTACTTTCAAAGTCTATCCTCCCGGACAGCTCGATGTGGCGCACCCGGGCGGCCACTTCTTCCGCCTTTTGGCGCTCCTTCCGGTTTATCAGCGCCCGCAGGGCGCCTTCCATGGCTCCGTTGCCGATAAAGTGTATTTTTTCCAGCGGGAACGGCGGCACCAGCCCCAGCGTGACCGCCTTCTCACGGTTGATATAGTTGCCGAAGACTCCCGCCAGGAGCACCTCCCGGACATCCCCGGCGCTGATACCGGCTTCCTTCATCAGCAGTTCGATACCCACCCGCAGTGCCCCTTTGGCCAGTTGCAGTTCCCGGACGTCCTGCTGGGTGAGCGTTACTTCTTTTTCCCGGTCCCGGTAGACGACGAACTCCCGCTCGTCACCCCGCTCCCTGACCCGCTCCGCCAGTTCCGGGGCCACCGGTGTTTCCATCTCAGACGGCAGGAGCATCCGGCCTTTCCGGTTGATAATCCCCACCCGGTACAGCTCCGCCACCATATCGATCAACCCTGACCCGCAGATGCCCCGCGGCGTGCCGCCCCCGATCACCGTATATTCCAGAGGTACGGCCTGGAACGACCCGATAGCCCCCCTCACCGCCCTCATGCCGTGCTTTATCTTACCCCCCTCGAAAGCCGGACCGGCCGCCGTTGACGCCGTCAGTACGCCGTCTCCGGTGCCCAGCATCACTTCCCCGTTGGTGCCGATGTCGATAGCCAGTCTCGGCACGGCCGATTCGTATAATTTCGAGGCCAGTATCACCGCCACCGTGTCGGCGCCGACAAAGCTGGCAATGGCCGGCAGGAAATATAATTTACCTCGCGGGTGTATCTGCACTCCCAGTTCAGCCGCCGGCAGGCTCTGCCCCCGGCTCAGTCCGCCGACATAGGGCGCCCGCGCCAGGTACATCGTCTCCAGTCCCAGGAACGAGTGCAGCATGGTGGTATTACCCGCCAGAGCGATTTCAAAAATGCGTTCCCTGTCCCGGCCCGCCTGTCGGCAGACCCGGAGCAGAAGCTGGTTCAATCCCTTTATTAATTCTTTCTGCAGCGTTTGGCGGTGCTCGTCGCTTTCCTGCATGTAGAGGATGCGTGATATAACGTCCGCCCCGAAGGCGATCTGGGGGTTCATCTCGGCGTCCACGGCCAGTATCTTACCCGTATCCAGGTCCACCAGCCCCACTGCCAGGGTAGTCGTGCCGATATCCAGCGCCACCCCCAGCATCCGCCGCCCCGCCTCCGGCGGGTCTATCTCCACCACCTCGCCGCCCACCAGGATGGCGTCGCCCTTAAACTTATTCGCCCGCAACCGGCCGGTAAGCGTCTGCAGCAGCCCCAGTCCGGCGGTTACCGTTCCCGGCCTGGTGCCTTCCAGACTTACCGCCAGCCGGTCCCAATCAGCTCTCTGGTCGGAGAGAGTCGGTGCGGCCAGTTCGAATTGCCGCCGCTTCACGTTCGGCAGCAGCTGGATTGCCTCTCCCAGCAGTCCCAGTCCGGCCTTGGCGCGGGATACGGCCAGTTCCGGAACCAGCACCTCGCCGGGTGCTTCCACCGTGGTGTGGCAGGCCAGCCGCCAGCCGTTTTGCCTCTCCTCGCCGGACAGTTTCTCCTTTTCCAGTTCGGATAACTTCCGGTTGACCCCGGTGAGCCGCACTTTACACTTCAAACACGTCCCCTGCCCCCCGCAGGGCGAGTCAATGGCCACCCCGGCCTCTATCAGGCCCGTCCTGAGGTTGGTGCCCGCTTTCAGCTTCAGTTCCTTACCGGACGGCAGTACCCGTATCCCGACTTTCATCTATAACAGCTTCCCGCCCCGTAAAGATTTTGTATATACCATGATGACAGCTTCCC
>CBDUSH010000110.1:0-6143 GCA_965369965.1 uncultured bacterium
TAGAAATTGGCAACCTCAGTTTTAGAGTATAAAGATTATATTGCTTTTTGTCAAGAGATTTTGCGAATATATTTGGAGTAGATATCAACTTGACACTTTGTTGTTTCCGTGCTATTAATTTTTAAGGATATATCATAATATTAAGAAAAGAATTACCGAAAAATGACTATGTTTACTAGGAGGATTTATCATGGCGGTCAATATAAGGAACAGGAGCTTTTTAAAACTGCTGGATTTTTCCCCGGACGAAATCCGGTTTCTGCTGGACCTTACCCGGGACCTTAAAAGAGCCAAGTACGCCGGTATCGAGCAGCCGAGAATGGTCGGCAAGAATATCGTCCTGATTTTCGAAAAACCGTCTACCCGCACCCGGGCCGCTTTTGAAGTCGCCGCTTACGATCAGGGAGCCAATGTGACTTACCTTGACTCGTCCGGCTCACAGATAGGTAAAAAAGAGTCGATGAAAGATACCGCCCGTGTTCTGGGCAGGATGTATGACGGGATTGAATATCGCGGCGCCGGACAGGAAATAGTGGAAGCGCTGGCCGAATACGCCAACGTACCCGTTTGGAACGGCCTCACCAATGAGTTCCACCCCACCCAGGTGCTCGCTGACCTTTTTACCATGGTTGAACACACCACCAAACCTCTAAACGAAGTTAAGCTGGCATACCTTGGCGACGCCCGCTTCAACATGGGAAACTCGCTCCTTATCGGCGCCGCCAAGATGGGCATGGATTTCCGTTCGGTGGCGCCCAAAGGGGTGCAGCCGCAGCCGGAACTCGTGCAAAAAGCGGAAGAAATCGCCCGGCAGACCGGGGCGCGTATTAAAATCACGGACAACCGGGAAGAAGGGGTAGCCGGTTGCGATTTTCTCTGCACGGATGTCTGGGTATCCATGGGCGAACCGGAAGATGTCTGGAAAGACCGCATCGAACTGTTGAAGCCATACCAGGTAAATATGGACATGATGAAATTGACCGGTAACCGGAACGTGAAGTTTTTACACTGCCTGCCCGCCTTCCATAATCGGGAAACGGCCATCGGTGAACAGATTTATCAGAAATTTGGACTGGAGAGCATGGAAGTCACTGAAGAGGTTTTCGAATCAGACGCTTCCATCGTCTTCGACGAGGCTGAGAACAGGATTCATACCATCAAGGCGGTCATGGTCGCCACGCTGGGCAGCTAGTTAATATCAAGGCCTGTTCAGGAAAATAATCCCGAGACGTCGGCCACCGAGTCGATGACATAGTCCGGGGCCGCTGCCGGAGATACCAGGTCGCTTTCCCTGAACTCTCCCGTTTTAACCAGCGCCGCCTGGAGACCTGCCTGTTTGGCCCCCAGGATATCGGTGCCGATCCGGTCGCCCACCATGAGGATTTTACTCCGGTCGATGTCGCCAATGGTAGCCAGGGTAATGTCGAAAATATATCTGTTCGGCTTCCCGATATAGGTCGCTTTTACGCCGGCGGCGTCTTCAATCATCTTCCCGTACGCCCCCACCGTTAGTTCCATCTCTCCCAGGCTGTTGTCCACCGTCTCCGTAATCATTACCATCAGTTTGGCGCCTTTGCTGATAAGTTGGAGAGCCTTGTTCAGGTTCTGGAAATTAAAATCCTCCCGAAAGTCTCCCAGGACGACATACTCCGGATCATCCCGGTCGTGCCGGAGGTTGCGGAATTCCTCCAGCCCGTCTCTTTTCAGCATAACCCAGCAGGACCTTGGATTCAGGGTTTCCAGGTAACGGGCAGTGGCAAAAGAAGCCGTCACCACTTCCTCTTCATCTATGCTGAAACCTTTCCGGATAAGTTTTTCGGCACATGACCGCCGGCTTTTCAGGGTACTGTTGGAGAGGATGCGGAACGGAATCCGTCGGCTGCGCAGCCAGGCCAGCAACTCAACAGCTCCGGGATAAACCTTTCCCTGGAATTCGAGCACCCCGTCCAGGTCGAATATTACCGCCTCTAACTTTGTTTTCATCGTCGTGCTCCGTTGTTGGGCGCGTTTACGTCCGGTGCCTTTCCGCAACCGGCCGGTATTATTATTATTTTCCGGCACGGGATTTAACTTTACAGAGAATATGCAAATTCTACGCCTCTTGCCGTCTCCAGGTCAATTATTAACCGTAAGGCCGGAGTAGATTGGCCGCTCCCTGATGGACAAACTCTCATTTCATTTGGGGCAGGCTCCCGGAAATATTAATTACCTGGGGGAATGTAAAAAGCCCGGTCGGGCAGAAAACCCTTTTTAAGGAAGTATCCGGCTATATCTGATATAATAAGAGCGTGCCCGGTGATATTGCTCTTTATGTCCATGTGCCTTTTTGCCGCCATAAGTGTCCCTATTGTTCCTTCGTATCGTACGATTACCGCGAAGCTGATATCCCTTTATACTTAAATACTCTTAAAAAGGAACTGATACGTCGGGCTGGCGGCGAATGTATTCGCAGCCTGTATTTTGGCGGAGGCACTCCGAGTCTGCTTTCCGTAAAACACGTCGGTGAGCTTATGTCCGCCATCAGGTCACTGTTTACCGTTGATGAGGCCGCCGAGATAACCATTGAGGCTAATCCGGGAACCGTTAATCAGGCTTATCTTACCGCCATCCGGGAACTGGGAATTAACCGGCTGAGTCTGGGCGTGCAGAGTCTGAATGGCGGCGAACTGGCGCTGCTGGGGCGTATTCATACCGCGACCGAGGCCGGGAACGCCGTACAGCACGCCCGGGACGCCGGATTTGATAATTTGAATATAGACCTTATCTACGGGTTGCCCGGTCAGACCCTGTCCGACTGGCAGCGCACCCTGGAAGAAACCATAACGCTGAGTCCGGAGCATATTTCGCTCTATGCGCTGACTCTGGAGGCGGAGACACCAATGCGGGGTGCTATTAAAGAAGGTTTTTTACCCGAGCCTGACCCGGATGTCAGCGCTGAACACTATGAACTGGCCGAGGATTTGCTGGCGGTACATAATTACCGCCATTACGAGATATCAAACTGGGCATTCGCCGGCCGGGAGTGCCGTCATAATCTGACTTACTGGCAGAACCGGCCCTATCTTGGCGTGGGTGTGGCCGCTCATTCCTGTTTAAATGGGCACCGCCTAGCCAATACCGATAGTCTGGATAAATATCTGGCCGAATATTCGGGGAAATCATCGCCGGTGCCGGACCTGGACGAAGAGATTACGCCTGAATTGGAACTTGCTGAAACGGCCATACTCGGCTTGCGGTTGTGTCAGGGAATCAACCTGGCTGATATTCATCGCCGCTTTGGCGTCGATACACTGGCCCGTTATCGCCAGCCGGTCGAAGAAATGACTGGCGTCGGTCTTCTGGAGCACACCGGCGGTCACCTGAAACTCACCCGCCGTGGACGGCTACTGGCTAACGAAGTATTCTGGCGTTTCCTGCCGGAGTGATTTCGTCCGGTAAATGAGTGGCCAAATTATATATTAGAGGTATTTAAAATAATATGGAACAGGCACTGACCCGTAATTTTTGTATTATCGCCCACATCGATCACGGCAAGTCGACACTGGCCGACCGGATGATAGAACTGACCGGGACGATGAGGCGTGAGAAAATTGGCGAACAGGTGATGGACAGCATGGATCTGGAACGTGAGCGCGGTATTACCATCAAGGCCAAAGCCGTCCGCCTGCATTATAAAGCCAATGACGGTCAGACCTATCGTCTTAATCTGGTCGATACGCCGGGGCATGTCGACTTCTCTTATGAGGTCTCGCGTACCCTGGTGGCCTGCGAAGGAGCCGTGCTGGTTATCGATGCCACCCAGGGTATTCAGGCACAGACACTGGCCAACACCTATCTTGCCATGGAACATAACCTGGAAATAATCCCTGTCCTCAACAAGATTGACCTGCCGGGCAGTGAACCGGAACGTGTCCTTGCCGAGATCGAAAGCGTACTAGGCTATAAAGCGTCGGAGGTACTTCTCCTCAGCGCCAAGACCGGACAGGGTGTGCCGCCGTTGCTTGAAGAAATCGTCCGGCGCGTCCCTCCACCCACGGGTGATGCCCGGCGGCCGCTCCGGGCGCTTATCTTTGACTCGCGTTACGACGCTTATAAAGGAGTCATTGCTTACCTGCGCGTCGTGGACGGCCATATTTCTAAAAATAGCCGACTGCGCTTGATGGGGCAGGACCCTGATATAGAGATACTTGAGATCGGGTACTTTGCCCCCGAACCATTCCCGGCGTCGGAACTGACCGCCGGTGACGTCGGTTATATCGCCACCGGACTTAAAAGCGTCGCGGAATGCCACGTCGGTGATACGGTGACCTCGATGCATAATGGTGCCACGGAGCCACTTATCGGTTACCATCCCCCGAAGCCGATGGTGTTTGCCGGTATCTATCCCACCCAGGCAGAGGCCTATAAAGACCTGCGGGAGGCTATCGATAAATTAAACCTCAACGACGCCTCGCTTTCTTACGAACCTGAATCCAGCCCGATTCTTGGGTACGGTTTTCGCTGCGGTTTTCTCGGTTTACTGCATCTTGATATCGTGCGTGAACGTCTGGAAAGGGAGTTCTCCCTGTCCCTGGTAGTCACCGCGCCCGGAGTCAGTTTTATTATCACCAAAACCGGCGGCCAACAAATCACCGTCACCAATCCGGACGAGTTCCCGATACCCTCCGAAATCGATAAAATAGAAGAACCCCTGGTGAAAATATCGATTATTACACCATCAAGCTTCATCGGCGCTCTGATGGACCTTCTCATGCAGTCCGAAGGAACCTACCAGCACACGGAATACGTGGGGCAATACCAGTCCGGCGGAGAACTCGGGCAGCGTGTCCGTCTTGAATACGAAATGCCCCTGCGCTGCATGCTGACCACTTTCTATGACCAGATGAAAAGCCGCAGCCGTGGCTACGCTTCGCTGGACTATGAGTTTATCGGTTTCCGTGAAGCTAAACTGGTTAAACTCAATGTCCTGGTGAACGATTTGCCGGTGGATGCCTTCAGCCGTATCGTCCCGCCGGATAAAGCCCATGAAATCGGTAAGGCGCTGGTGACCAGGCTCAAGCAAGTTATTCCGCGTCAACTGTTTAAAGTGCCGATTCAAGCCGCCATCGGCAGCCGTATCGTAGCCAGGGAGGACATATCCGCCAAGCGCAAGGACGTTCTCGCCAAGTGCTATGGAGGTGACATCACCCGCAAGCGCAAACTGCTGGAAAAGCAAAAAGAAGGCAAAAAGAAAATGAAGTTCATCGGACGGGTGGAAGTGCCCAAAGAGGCGTTCCTGGATGTGCTCAAGCTTGACTAGCCGGCCTGCCGTGTCCCCGAAAAACCGATTCAGTTACACACGCCTTAGGTGTCAACATCAACCCCTGACTCGACGAGTAATTCGCGCACCAGTTCAATGCACTCAGGCTCTGTGATCATCCTCTGACGCCGGGGACGCGGTAAATCAATCTTCAATTCACGTTTGATCTTGCCCGGGCGGGCGGTTAGCACGATCACCCTGTCGGCAAGATAGACGGCTTCTTCAACATCATGAGTAATGAACATCACTGTCCGCCCGTATTCCTGCCAGACCCTCAATAACCAGTTTTGAAGCTCTTTCCGAGTCAGGGCATCCAACGCGCCGAATGGTTCATCAAGACACAGGGTAGAGCGCCCGGTGAGCCATGTTCTCAGCAGCGCGGCGCGCTGGCGCATGCCCCCGGAAAGCGCCGAGGGATATTCGTTCTCAAATGTTTCAAGGCCGAAGTGATGGAGAATTTCAAGGGCTTTCTGCCGTGATTCTCTCCGGGGAATGCCTTGAATCTCCAATGGGATGAGAACGTTATTCAAGACGCTTCGCCAGGGGAGAAGCAAATCACGTTGAGGCATATAACCCACCATCCCGGCGCGGTTTTCCGGCCTTTCGCCGTCAATCAGGATTTCACCTTCATCAGGTTTAAGCAGCCCGACACAGAGATTAAACATGGTGCTTTTGCCGCTGCCGCTGGCCCCGATGATGGTGACAAACTCGCCGGGCATAACCCTGAAGGAGATATCCTCTAACGCCGGGACGGCGTGATCAATCCCGGCAAATGTTTTACTGACGTGTCTGAACTCAATACGCGGTGTAGTCATCGCAACTCACTTAAAACGCCGGGAATCCT
>CBDUSH010000111.1:0-5988 GCA_965369965.1 uncultured bacterium
ACGGTATGAGGCGGTCCATCCAGGTTCGTCCAGGTGACCGTAGTTCCCGACGGGATGGTGAGCGTGTCCGGTTTGAAGGCGAATCCTGATATTTCGATCTCCACGGTTGGGGAAGGTCCGGGTACAGGTGCTGGAGTCGGTGTTGGTGCTGGCGTCGGCGGCGCTGGCGCTGGCGCGGGTGTTGGTGCTGGCGTCGGTGGCGCTGGCGCGGGCGTCGGTGCTGGTGTCGGTGCTGGTGTCGCAGGTTGGCATGACGCCAGGAACAGACCTGCCAGTAAGAAAGCAAGCCCTATAACAATACCGGTCAGACCAACTCCGGCATAACCCGGTACTTTCATCATCCTCTCTTCCTTCACCCTTCCTTCTCCGCTCGTGCCTTCAGGATCAGGCCGGGTTTAACCCAGGCGTTTTTCCACCACTGCCCAGTTTATATTCTTGAAAAACGATTCGATATAGTCGGCGCGTTTCAGACCGTAATCGGTCATAAAGGCATGCTCAAAAACATCCATCACCAGGATAGGCTGGCAACCCGCCAGGTGTCCTGTTTCGTGCTCGTTTATCCACTGGTTGAGTAGCCAGCCGTTGGTATTATCCCGGTAGAGTACTACCCAGCCGATACCGCGTAGCTTCCCGGTGGCCTTAAAATCTTCTTCCCATGCTTCGTAGCTGCCGCAGGCATCGGTTAGCTGCTTGACCACCGTTTCCGGTTTTTCACCGGGACAGATCAGGTTCTCAAAATAATACTCGTGAAGGCGCATCCCGTTAAACTCAAAACCGAACCGGCGCTTTAGCTCCGCGTATTCCGGATCAGCCGGGTCTTTTGCCTTCCCGCTCAGCAGTTCGTAAAGTTTGTTGGTATTGGCTACGTACCCCTGATATAGGGTGAAGTGATTTTTCAGCAGCGCTTCACTGAATCCCTCAATGCCGATAAGGTAGCTGTAATCTTTTGCCCGGTAAGTCATCTTTCTTTCTCTGCCCCCTTCTCTGGTTTATTTTTTCCGTTCGATAGTCTAAATTCGCGGTGCGCACCCTGGTGATCGTACTGTCAGCACCGGCACACAGGAAGACCGGATTATCCGGTCGCTCACGCCGCCCATAACCCAGCGGCTCATCCCGGAACGCCCGTGGGTAGCGATGACGATAATGTCCACTTCATTCTTGACGGCGTAATCGGCCAGTGTATCCGCTATTTTCCCGGTCAGGACCTCCGCTTTTACATTAACCTTGTCGTAGTCAATACGGCTGACCAGCTCATCAAGGTAGTCTTCAGCCACTTTCTTGGTTCTGGCATCTATTTGCGCTATCTGTTCATCGTTAAACCAGGGGTCTCCTCTGACCGGGATCAGTTCGAAAGGCGGCGATACCCGCACGAATATCACTTCCTGCACCCCGCCCCCTTTAACTAGGGTTTCGACATGAGGCAATACACACTCGGCCAACTCCGAGCCGTCCAATGGTACCATTATTTTCTGATACATCTCTCCCGCCCCCCTTTAAGTTATTTTCTTTTCGGTATCAATGCTTCGGTTCACAACCCGGAGGCCGCACCATCAGGATCGGAACGCTGGAAGAATGGAGAATGCGGTCAGCCACGCTTCCCCAGACCCACCGGCTAATCCCGGAGCGTCCGTGGGTGGCGATGATGATAAGGTCTACCTCATTCTTGGCGGCAAAATCGGCCAGGCTATCCGCGGCTTTCCCGGTCACGACCTCTGATCTCACATTTACTTTAGCGTAGTTAACCCGGTCTACCAGTTCGTCGAGGTATTTCCGGGCGGCGGTTTCACTTTCCGCCGCGATTCTTTTTACATCCGCCTCGGTAAGCCCGATTTCCGCATAGCGGCTGGATGTTAAAGCAGGTTCGGCGACGCGAAAAAAAACGACCTCTCGTACTTCACCACCTCTGATAATATTTTCCACGTGAGGCAGGACACACTCGGCCAGTTCAGAACCATCCAGCGGGACTAAAATCTTCTCGTACATCTTTACCTCCTCTGTCAGTCGATGAAACTCTGTACTGATTCGGCATATTTCCCGGATCTTTACCTTCTCTCGTATCCTTTTTTAACACGTCCGGCAAACATATTCTATGACGCAAGTCACATTTCCAGACTCTTTAGGTGGCCGGTGGCAGGTATATGATGTTTATACGTAGCCGTCCTTGACTTGTTCGCTGACCGTGACTATAATAGCACTCGTTACCTTGATTCAATTAGCCTGATGGTGAGTGGTATGAGCCTTAAAGAATACCGGCAAAAACGGCAATTTGCCCGGACTCCTGAACCGGCCGGTGAAGAGAAAAAGGGCCGCAAAACCCGTTTTGTCGTCCAGCGGCATCAGGCGCGGAACCTCCATTATGACTTTCGCCTGGAGATGGAAGGGGTGCTTAGAAGCTGGGCAGTGCCAAAAGGCGTTCCCCCGGAATCAGGAATAAGACGGTTGGCCGTCCAGGTCGAAGACCACCCGGTGGAGTACCTGGATTTCGCAGGCACGATCCCGGACGGAGAGTACGGTGCCGGCAGCGTAGAAATATGGGATACGGGGACGTTTGAGATTAATAAGGATGAGATTGATTTATTGGAATTCACGCTAAACGGCGAAAAATTGTCCGGCGGTTACGTATTAATACATACTGGCGGGAGAAACTGGCTTCTCATCAAACGTAAGGAATAACCGGGGTGGCGGCAGTGATATCCGGGCGGAAAATAAATTGACGGTATGGAAGGGTATCCTCCGGGAGGTATGATTGAAAATTCTGGGTATTATGGGGAGTCCGAGGCTAAAGAGTAACACCGACTTATTGCTGGAGGAGGCTTTGCGCGGCGCGCAGAGTCTGGGTGCGGAAATTGAGAAAATCATCGTTGATAAACTTGATATTACTCCCTGCCGTGAGTATTACGGCTGTCTGAAAGACGGTAACTGCGTTATCCGGGACGATATGGATGATATTTATCCCAAGCTCGTGGCAGCTGATGGTATTATTGTTGCCTCCCCGATATTTTTTTACGGACTTTCCGCCCAGCTAAAAGCGCTTGTCGACCGTAGTCAGGCTCTGTGGGCCCGGCGGTACGTTCTGAAAAACCTGCCCGTATCGATCCGCAAAGGTGCCTACATCGCTGTGGGGGCTACTCGGGGCAAACAATTGTTTGACGGCACCATACTGACCGTTGGGTATTTTTTCGACGCTATTGGCGTCGAGTATGCCGATGAACTGCTGGTTCGTGGCATCGATGCCCGGGGAGAAATCAAACAACATCCGGACGTACTGTCGCAAGCTTGTGAACTGGGCAAGCGGCTGGTAGGAAAAACCCCCTAAGTTTGCGCCTCTTTTTTTCGGTCGGCGGCGGTGGAAAAACGCTTCAGCTTTGTTGCCATTTTCTTTAATTTCTTACTTACCCGGTCGTTAATGCTGCCTTTAGTGTAAGTCCCGTCCTTTTTCTTTCCCCCGGCTTTCATCCCGGTAAGGACCTCTATGCCCTCGTCAATTGTGCTCACCGAATAAATGTGGAATTTACCTTCTCGGACAGCGTCCACCACTTCCGGTTTCAGCATCAGGTTTCGCCGGTTTTGGTGGGGTATCATTACGCCCTGTTTCCCGTTCAGACCTTTCGCCTGGCACACCTGGAAAAAGCCCTCTATTTTCTGGTTGACGCCGCCGATGGGCTGGATTTCTCCCCTCTGGTTGACCGAGCCGGTAATGGCGATGTATTGCTTGAGCGGCACCTCTGACAGGCTGGACAGCAGGGCGTAAAGTTCCGTAGAAGAAGCGCTGTCACCGTCAATACCTTCGTACGACTGCTCAAAACACAGGCTGGCCGACAGTGAAAGAGGAGTGTCCTGAGCGTATTGCCACCCCATATAGCCGCTGAGGATGAGCACCCCCTTGTCATGGATTCGGCCGCTGAGCTGCGCTTCTCTTTCGATATTGATAACACCGCCCCGTCCCAGGAAAGTCTGGCAGGTAATGCGTGACGGCTTACCAAAAGATATGTCACCCAGGCTGTAGACACTGAGTCCGTTCACCTGGCCCACGGCTTCGCCGTCGACGGCGATCATAATGGTACCGCGCTCAATCATTTCTCTGATTCGTTCGTCCGGTAAATTATGTCGGAAGAAGCGCTCTTCAATCGCTTTCTCCACGTGCTGAGATGATACCAGGGAAGCTCCATCTATGCGTGCCCAGTGTTCCGCTTCTTCGACCAGCTGCTTTATCTGGGCAAAGCGAGAGGAAAGCTTCTCCTGGTCGGCTACTATCCGGGATGCGTATTCGGCCACCATAGCGACGCCGGTACGGTCAAAAGGATGTATTTTACAGTCTTCGCAGCACCCGGCAATGAAGGCGGCAAAAGACTTCAGATTATCCGTTGTCCTGTCCACCTCAAAACTGAAATCAGCCTTGACCTTGAAAATCTCCCAGAAATCCTCATCATACATTGACAATAGCTGGTACAGGTTAATGTCTCCGATAAGCACCACCTTGACATCTATCGGCATCGGCTGAGGTCTTAGTCCCTGGGGAGCGATAAGCCCGAATTGCTCGAAAGGGTCTTCGATTCGAACTTCTTTGGTCTTGATGGCCCGCTTCAGGGCCGGCCAGACGCCGGGGTTGGTCAGTACCTCAGTGGCGCTGAGTAACAGGTAGCCGCCATTGGCCATTTGCAGTGCTCCGGGTTTGAGCATCATGTGGTCGCTGAGGTAGCCGCCGAAGAGAAATCTCCGCTCGATCTTACCGAACAGGTTGGCATAGTTAGGATTGGGCTCGGTAATTACCGGCGGTCCGGTGGTAGCGCTGTTATCCACATAGACATTTACCTGGAAAGGCAGGAACGGGTCACGGCCACCCAGGATTTGACTGGTGGGAATACCCAGGTCCAGGCTCGGTGGCTCCTCTTTCTTTTTAAACACGTCGAGATTATTTAGAGTAAACGACTTGAGGTCATGGAGATACTTGATTATTGCCTCGGATTCTTTGTATTCACTCAACAGGTCCTTGAAGAGGCGGGAGGTGGTAAAGTCGGCCATCGCCTGGTCGGCGCTGCGTAGTTTCTCGACGGTCTGGCTTTCCAGGCCACGCAAGTTCTCAAAAGTAGCCTGTAGTTTTTTTAATAGTCCGGAGCGTTTTGTCTCCAGCGTTTTCCGTGTTGATTTGGCCAGGGACAGGTAGTCAGCTTGAGCGATAGGCTTGCCTTCTATCAACGGAATCAGGGCGGGGCCCACGGTCGTCATTTGAAGCTGGAAACTCTGGTGTTGCGCTTCCTCCGCCATCGCCTCAATAAGCTGCTGCTGCTTGGTCTGGCTCTCCTCGACCACTTTTTTCTTCTGATTAAGGTACTCCTCGCTGGAAAAAGCTTTGGTCAGTTCCTCCTTCAGTTTTTGCAGGAGATTGACTATTCGGTCTTTGAATGACCTCCCTTTTCCCGGCGGCAGATTTATCGTCTGCGGCCGGTCGGGGTCGCCGAAATTATAGAGATAGCACCAGTCCTCTAGACGGTGGTCTAGTTTCTCCTCGACCAGCTTTTGAATATAGGTTTTTACGATTGAGGACTTACCCGTCCCGGTGAGTCCGGAAACGTAGATATTGTAGCCGTCCCGGTTCATGGACAGGCCGAATTCAATAGCCCGGATGGCCCTGTCCTGGCCGATAAATTCCCGCAGTGGCGCCAGGTCTTCAGTGCATTCGAAGTCGAAAATGGCCGGGTCGCAGCGCCAGCGCAGCTTTTCCACGGGTACTTCGTATTTGGTGATGTTCATGGCCTTTCCTCCGTATCTTGGTCTGAACAAGCCCTCTGCGTATACCCTTATACCACTAGTTATTACGTTATTCAAGCACTTAACTCACGAATCTGGGCTGAAATAACCGGATTTTATCATTAATGATATTCGTTAACGATTGAATTAGTTTGACTTTACGTTCGGTGACTGCTAGAATTGGCTAAATTGCCTGACATATATTGAAGTGGAATCCTCCAGTTGACTTGACGCCCGGAA
>CBDUSH010000112.1:0-5833 GCA_965369965.1 uncultured bacterium
ACATCTTTTCCACGGAATCAATGAAGGGCAGTTTAGTCTGGAGGCCTTCACCCAGAATCCCGCCGGTAATGGCGCTGAACCGGATAACCACCCCCCGGTAGCCGGCCGGGACAGTGGTGAATGAACCGGCGATAATACTGACGACGATCAATCCGACCCCGATGAGGCTGCCCATTTTGCCGGCCATGCGAGCTTTAGGGTCGGCCTGACTTCCCTTGTTGGTTTGTGAAGTGTAGAATCCGAAGAAAAGGACGATGAGACCAAGAACCAATAACGGAACCATGTTAAACTCCTTAATTCAAGAATGCTTCTTTTGGTATTCCGGGCTTATCTTTATCGCAAGATTAAGTATAGCAGTAAAGTGAATCAACCTACAAGTGGGCAAGGCCTCTGGTATGCCGAAGGTATAAGAAGAAGACCGGTTAACAAACCCCGGAGGAGTTGGACAGGCAGACGATTCCCGGTTCCACTTACTTTATTTGTGCTTTTTCCAGTGCCAGGACCTTAGTATTATCCCGGCTTGTGTGATGGCGGCGTTAGAGCGGAGGGTAGTGTGTTCTGTTTCAGTCAGAATGTCATAGGCCGGCACGACGACCTCACCGGTGGGCCAGGAATATATTTCTTTGTCTTGACCAAGGCCGCGGTCACCATACAGGTTCCAATCCTTAAGCTTCACGAACACCTCGTTGGGGTAATTACCGGATACGGACACATTGGCCGATGCCTGGAAGGTCTGGGTATAGGTTACCCCGGCCGGAAAATCCCGGTCATGGAGGAGCGAACTATCACCGGCGAAAAGCCCGTTGGCGCTTGCCTCATTGTGCCACTTCAACTTTAACCGCCCACTGGGATCGTCAGTAAAATCAGGCTCAAAATCACCAATGTTGTAGTATTCGCCGTATACTTGATAAGCGGGATTATCTTCTGAGTTGTGATCGGGCCATTCGAGGGTGGCTGAACCCACAACGTAAGAAAAACCCTCAGGCAGATAATCTTCGATGAAATCGAGTTTGCTAAATTCACCGGTGTCGGTGTTAGTGATACTGATGACGTAGGTCACAATGGTGGGTATCCCGGCATAGACTATATTGGGGTCCGCCGTCTTGGTGACGGTAGCCCCCGACCCGGGAATGCCGGTATCCGGAGGGTTCCCCACGGTTATATTGGCGGTCATGCCGGTATAGCTATCGTTGGGTTGAATTATCGCCGCGTTCCAGTATGCGGTATTGTTGTCAAGAATGGCGGCAGATTCAAAACTCAGCGTCCTCACCTGGCCGTAATCAATATCGAGGTCCGGCTCGAATATCCACTCTATGGTCTGCATCTCCGTACCCCCCAGCGGAAGGTACGACACCACCAGTATCGGCTCTTCGCCGCCGGGGTCACCGTCATCCTTGGTATGGAACACGGTTACGGGATAACTATCACTATGCTGTACTAAATCTACCGTCTTCAGGAAACCGTCATCATCATCGCCGGCGTAAGCGATGGCGAAAATAGCCCCGGAGATATTGATTATGTCAGGGGTCTTGCCTTTTACAGTATCAAACTCCGGGGTATTGGTGTTGGTCTCTAGAATATTCCCGTCATCTTCTATCGCCACTGTCTTCAGTAAAGCGTCATCACCATCGCCGGCGTAAGCGATGGCGTAAATATCCCCCGAGACATTGGTTATGTCAGGCGTCTTGCCCTGTACAGTATCATACGCCAGGGTGTCAATGACGATATTGGTAATCTGGCCGTTGGCACTTATCTCGACTGTCTTCAGGAAACCTTTATCACTGTCACCGGAATAGGTTATGGCGTAAACATCCCCCGAGACATTGGTTATGTCAGGCGTCTTGCCCTGTACAGTATCAAACTCAAGGGTGTCAATGACAGTATTGGTAATCTGGCCGTTGGCACCTATCTCGACTGTCTTCAGGAAACCGTCATCACTGTCACCGGAATAGGTTATGGCGTAAACATCCCCCGAGACAGGGATTATGCTGGGGTTCTTGCCCTGTACAGTATCATACTCCAGGGTGTCAACCTGGTTAAGGATATCACCGTCGAGTTTTATCCTGACCGTCGTCAGGAAACCGTCATCATTGTCACCGGCATAGGCGATGGCGAAAATATCGCCCGAGACAGAGATTATCTTGGGCCACTTCCCCTTTACCTCATCAAACTCCAGGGTTTCTATGACCGTATCGGTGATATTGCCGGTGGATGATATCTCTACCGTCGTCAGGAAACCATCATCATCCACTCCGTTGTAAGCTATGGCGTAAATATCCCCCGAGACCAGAACTATGCTGGGGTCCTTACCTTTTACCGCGTCATAATTCAAGGTATCTATTACCGTGTCGGTGATATTGCCACTCGATAGTATCTCGACTGTTTTCAGATAGCCGAGGTCAGTATCACCAGGGCCGCCCTGGTAGGCTATGGCGTAAATATCGCCCGCGATATGGAGTATATCGGGGACTTTACCTCTCACGGTATCAAACTCCAGAGTGTCATTTACCGTAACGGTATAATTCTCGGTTCCGATTCCCTCATATCGGTCACTGATGCGAAAGCCGAAGTTGGGGGTAGCATTATCAGACCAGTCTATAACCTCCGAAGTGACGTTCCACTCCATAGGGGTAATGATGCTATCGGCTGTATCGGAGGAAGCCGCGGCGGTGGCGTTAACCGAAGGTTGACTGTTCCAGGTAATGCTGCCTTCCGTCCAGTTATCCGCCACCAGGTGCACGTCGTAGGTCCGGGTGACATCCGGGTAGCTCACTGCCCACAGCCTTAATATGGCTGACTGGACAACAGTCCCCGCCGCCGGGAGACTGGAGATATCGAATTTCAAAAAGGACCAGTCGGTTTCTCCGCTGCCTCCGGATGAGACGTTCATCGTTAAATTGTCACCGTAGTTTTGGGCAGGAGCATCCTGCCGTACCATCGAATCCTCATCGGCAATCGCGCTCCATGGTATAAAGTTCTGGGGAGTTATGATGACCGGTTCCGCCAGGATGGTCAGGTCATCATCGTCGAAGGGCACACCATCCAGTTTACTCGAGTTGGGCACGTAGACGAAGCCTTCATCCGTGCCATCCTTGATGCTCTGTAACGGATCGAACAGTTCGTCGTCCGGTTCCAGCCGTTCCAGGGTAATGGTATAGGTGAACGTGGTCGGAATGCCGGGGATAGCGGTGGTCGGGGTTACCGTCTTCGTCGGCTTAATCTGGTGGTCTATCAGCGAGAAACCGGACAGCGTCTCGCTCGCTTCGGCGGTAACAGTGGCGTGGGCGGTTACGCCGTTAATAGTGACGTAGAGTGGATCACTCTGCACACCAAATGGGAGGGAAGAAGCGAAACCCGGATCCCACCTCAGCTTCCACAGCGCGTACTCAGTGGCGGCTTCCGAAGCATAATCTTCCTTAATAAACTCCTCAAAGTTCATTCTGGCCCTGAGATTAGTTTCTACCAGTTGCAAAGCAGGAACAGTTACCATGGTACCGACCACCAACAGTATCAGCACCAGCAGTAAAGCCTGTCCCCGCTCCCTTTTTATGCTTCTCATTCTTCCGACCGCATTAGAATTGTGTACGCCCTGGTATACGATTCAGACCCCTCGCTAATGGAGCTGGTCAAAGTTACGGTTACAGACCTGTCGGTACGGGAAAACCCGACATTGGTAAGATGGGTGCCGACAGTGGTTATCAACCCATCATAGTTACGCTGCAACTGGCCGGTATTTGACGACCAGATGTAACTGACGGAATGGAATTGATCTTCTTCCAGTTCCGCCGCCTTGGTATAATCAGTCCAGGTTATCGTCATTTGGGTCACCGAAGGCGCGCCATTATCCAGGTTTGACGCCCGACCCATCGATACATCCCGGTTGAGCCAGTGGGAGGCTCTCTCCAGGTCTGCAAGGGCACCGGCTCTTTCACGTATTTCCGGTACCCCGCGCATAACCATAAAAATACTACCCACGACGGCCAGCAAGACCACGGTTCCGACGGCCAAGGTCAATAGTACTTCGAGGAGAGTAAATCCTTTCTGGTTCATTCCTGTACCTTATAAGTACCGATGGACAAGACGGGCCGGTCTCCATCGATTCCCGTACGATAAACGGATATCGTTATTTCCTGGATGGTGGTGATGGATTCTTCCATCAGTTCTTCGAGGGAGGTGTAGTTGTCCGCCGTCCCGATGCGCCTTGGAGCGGTCACATTAATAGACATGCCATACTGGGGGGGAAGGTCAACCGTGACCGTATAATTACCACTGTCTTCATAAGGGCCTAGCTTAATGGCATCCAGCTGGGTACGGATTAAGGCCTCAGCCTGGGTTTTTTCATCCATTACCCTGATGCCCCGGTTGCTGGCATCTATGGCCCTAATGAATGTTACCCCGATAGCCGCCAAGATTGCCACGGCCACCAGCACTTCTATCAGGCTGAATCCCATTTGCTTCCGAAAAAAGCTGAGTCTTCTTTTTCCCAGCAGCTTCATGACATTCGTCCCCACCCTGGCTAACCGATTTCTCCTTGTTTCCAACTGCTTCTCATATTACAAGCTATATTACCACATAAGAGGGTTAAAGTAAGCAATGCCGGCAGGGAGCTTTTCAAGTTTGAGTCAGTATCTCCTGAAACCGAGGTGGTAAGGCGGATATTTTCCGGCTCATTTCACGGCACCGGCTTTATGCAGATCACCAGGATATTTGTTAATTATGGCATCGCTTCCCGTTGCAAGAGGGGTTGGAACAACACCCGGGTTTATAATACCTTGCGCAGTGATACATACACCGGTACCCTTGTCTGGCGCCGGACAAGCAAGCGCGGACTGCCGCCGATACGTGTGGATAATGCATGGTTTCGGGGCCATCATCTGAGATATTGAACCAAATGGCTCAATAACCTGACCCCTTCGGATACCTCCTTTATTTCCTTTGCAACTTACAATTGATATGCTAGTATGGTCTATTACGACTAACTTGAGTGATACGTACTGGATAGGGCTCGTAAGGTTATTGGCAAGGGAAGCCGTGAAAACTGAAAACAAGATTATCATTACTACTGTCTTCCTTGCATTGTTATTCTGGGTAGTTGACGCCACATTGGACTATTTCCTTTACTATGAAGCGTCATTCCCAGAGGTACTAATTTTAAAACTTTCCGCCAAGGAAATATATATGCGCACGCTGGGAAGTGCTTTTATTATCATATTTGGCGCCATCATGGCAGGAGTAATAGTTCGCCGTAAACAGGATGAAGCAGCCCTTCGTAAATCTGAAGAAATATATCGAGATCTTCATGATACTATGGCTCAGGGTGTTATTTACCGAGATATGAATGGAGAAATAATCTCTATAAACCCTGCCGCTGAACGTATTCTAGGTCCGGTAAACCAAATTATGAAGGTAGAGGACATCAAGGAAAACTTGAAACAGTTCCGTGAGGACGGATCAGATTATCCTATTGAAGAACAACCGGTTTTTTTGTCGTTAAGAACCGGACAGCCTGTAACCAACCAGGTGATGGGCGTTTCCAACAAACAGGAAGGCGTTTTCAAATGGATCAATGTTAACGCCGTTCCGCAATTCAGACCGGGGGAAGATAAGCCATACCAGGTATTTATTACCTTCGATGACATCACCGAGCGCAAGAAACTGGAAGAGCAAGTGCGGCATTCCCAGGTGCTGGCTTCTCTGGGGGAAATGACCGCCGGTATCTCCCATGAGGTAAACAATCCCCTGGCCAGTATCATACTGCTTTCCGAAGTGGTGCTGGCAGGCGACATGCCGAAGCAGACCAGGCGGGACCTGAAAGTAATACAGGGTGAAGCCA
>CBDUSH010000113.1:0-5609 GCA_965369965.1 uncultured bacterium
AAAACCTGAATAAGATATTCAACCCGTTCTTTACCACCCGGGAAATCGGCAAGGGTACCGGCCTCGGTTTGAGTACCTGTTACGGCATCGTCACCGCCCACGGAGGGCTGATACACGTTGAGAACAATGATGAAGGCGGGGCCACCTTCACCGTAGAACTGCCGCTGGCCGGAAAAGGGAGGCAGGGAACCCTGCCCCTGGAAACAAAAGAGGCGGATTCTTAAATGGCAGGACTGGAATCCATTTATGATGTTAGATTGGAAATTGAATAAGAAGGGATAATTCCTGAAAAAGCGGTTACAAGAAACATAAGATCCGTGTTTCAGGTGGAGTTCGACTCTCCCCCGCCTCCACCAGAGACACGGACGAGCCGTTATAAGGCTCATTAATAATAGTTGATAACGAAGCTACAGGATTATCCTTGGCACCCTTTGCGGCCGGCATTCCCGAGATTATTAATAATGGACTTATTGAGGAATTCGTTAGAGTAAAACTGGGAGTTTAGTTAGTTTTCGTGACTTTGGGCAGGTAACTCTGCAGGTATCTATAAATAAGTGGTGCTCCGTAATCAACGTAGTTTGGAGGCAGTTATGGAATTTACAAAAGAACGACTAATCGGGATGTATCGAATGATGGTGACTATACGTCAATTCGATAGTGGTCTGGAGCGTTACTGGGATGAAGGGTATCTTGTCGGCGCCGGTCATTCGTCGGCAGGCGAAGAGGCGGTCGCCGTTGGCGCTTGTAGTGCCTTGGGTGAAAAGGACTATATCATTTCCACGCACCGCGCTCATGGTCATGTACTGGCAAGAGGCGCCGATCCACGGGTTATTATGGCGGAACTTTTTACCAGGTCAGGGGGATGTACCGGTGGAAAAGGTGGTTCGATGCATATTTCCGACTTCGATCGATACATACTGGGCACTAACGGGATCGTGGGTCAAGGTATAACTCTGGCGGGTGGTGTAGGATTGGCTCTAAAGATGAAAAAATCGAAGCAGATTTGCCTTTGCTTCTTTGGCGACGGAGCCAGCAGCCGGGGAGTATTTCATGAAGCGCTCAATCTGGCGTCGCTGCGCAAGGTAAATACAGTATTTCTATGCTGTAATAACCAATACGCATTGTCGACCCCGAATTATAGGGAGTGCGCGAATACAGACATATCAGTAAGAGCCGTTGCCTACGATATGCCCGGCGTAAGAGTGGACGGGACTGATGTTATTGCCGTGCATGAAGCGGTGAAGGAAGCTGCGGAACGGGCGAGAAATGGCGATGGCCCGAGCCTGATCGAGTGTGTCGCTTACCGTCTCCAGGGTCATAACACGCTGGAAAAAAATCGTCCGCAATATCAGCCGGAAGGTGAGAAAGAGGAGTGGCGGAGAACAAAGGATCCCGTAACTATATTCAAACAGCAACTAATTAAAATGAATTATTTGACTGATGAAATAGCTGAAGAAATTGAAACAGAAGCCAATAAGCTGATTGAAGACGCTTATGATTTCGCCGTAAATAGCCCGGAACCCGGCGAGGAAACCCTCTTCCAGAACATCTATGCTTGAAAAGGAGTCATGTAAAATGTCACAACGCCAAATAACATACCGCGAAGCAATCATTGAAGCCATGCGGGAAGAGCTGGCACGGGATGAGAGAGTATTCCTCATCGGTGAAGATATCGGGAGAATCGGTGGTATATTTGCCACCAGCAGGGGACTGCTTGAAGAATTCGGTGAAGAGCGCGTGCAGGAAACACCGATTTCCGAAGCGGCGATAGCCGGTTATGCTGTCGGGGCAGCCATGGCCGGGATGCGTCCGATTGCCGAAATAATGCGCATTGACTGGATGACACTATGCATGGACGAAATAGTAAACCAGGCCGCCAAGATGAGGTACCTGTCCGATGGGAAACCTGAAATCTCGATGGTCGTAAGGACCAATGCGGGAGGGGGAATCGGACTGGGCGCTCAGCATTCGCAGAGTCTCGAGGCATGGTTCGTTCATATCCCCGGCTTGAAAGTTATCATGACCTCGACACCATATGACTGCAAGGGACTTCTCAAGGCAGCTGTCAGGGACCCTAATCCGGTTATCTTCATTGAAACGGTTGGCGCATTAAACATAAGCGGGCCTGTTCCGGAGGAAGAGTATACCATAGAAATTGGGAAAGCGGATGTAAAAAGAGAGGGAACAAGCGCCACGGTAATAGCGTGGGGAGTAATGGTACATAAGGCCCTGAACGCAGCTGAAACCTTATCACGTGACGGAATCGATATAGAGGTGATAGATCCAAGGACATTAAGCCCACTGGACATTGGAACTATCATAACATCGGTGAAGAAGACGGGGCGTGCTGTTACGGTACATGAGGCTGTCAAGACGTGCGGAATGGGTGCTGAAATCGCGGCGCTTATCCAGGAGCAAGCCTTTGATTACCTGGATGCGCCGGTTCAGAGAGTGGCAACTCCCTTTACCATGTTCCCGGCAAACAGGAAACTGGAAAGCAAACTCCTGCCGCAAGAAGATGATATCGTAGCCGCCGTACGTTCGGTTCTGTAATTAAAAGGACGCACCTGGTTTTTCTTCCGTATTAAGCCTGGTTTTTCTAAGGGTCAATATTAGTACCAATGCCAGGGCGCCCACGCCGGTGCAGATCTGGAATGCGAGGCTGTAGCTTCCGGAGGTGTCGAAAATATACCCGGCGACAACCGGCCCGATAGCTCCCCCGACCATGGTGCTGAAAAAGACGATACCGAAGAGGGCCCCATGAGAACGAATCCCAAAATACTCGGCAACAATGGGTGAGATCACGGTAAGCAAACCTCCGTGGCCAAGCCCATAGACGACGGCAAAGAGGTACAACATCCACAATTCTCCAGCTAGCGGCAACCATAAAAGAGCCGTGATAAGCAGGATTAAACAGATAATCATAGATAGCCTGTTGCCGATACGATCAATGGCAACGCCGGTGGCAAACCGCCCCACCATGCTTATTCCACCAATAGCCGACAGGATACCGGCAGCTGTTGTTGAGGATATACCGATATCCGTTGCATGGGGGACGATATGCACCATAATCATAAGAAGGCAGAACATAGTGGCCATGAAAGTAAAACAAATCGTCCAGAACTGTCGGGTGTGGAGTGCCTCACGCACGTAAAAGTCGGTTTCGGCGAATTTGGAACTCTGTGCCCGGAGTCCTTTTCTTCCATCCGGCAAAAGTCCCATTTGCGCCGGGTCACGCCGTAGAAATTGCCCAATGAATATGAGCAGAACCATAGCCGCAGCGCCGATGATAGCGTAGGAGGTCCGCCAACCGTAACTGGCAATCAGCAAGCTGGCCACCAGAGGCATAACAAACTGTCCGGCCCCGGTACCCACCTTCACTATACCGGTCATTATCCCCCGCCTTCGGACGAACCACCGCGCCGTGGTGCTGAGGGCAATGATATCAATCGCACTAAGCCCTATGCCGAATATGACGCCATAGAACAAAAACAATTGCCAGACGTGGTTGAGTCCGGACATGAGCAGGAGTCCCAGCCCGAAGAAAAACGCCGTAACTGACATTACCATCCGCGGACCAAATCTATCGCTCAATCTGCCAATCAGGATACCGAGGATTCCGGCAATGAGCAGTGCCAGAGACTGAGCGCCTGACAAAGTGGCTCTTGACCATTCAAAATCAACCAGTAATGGTTTAAAAAAGACACCAAAAGCGATATATGTACCGATACCAATTGCCTGGATACCAAAGCCGACGGTGACGATGTTGTAGCCGTAGAAGTAAGTCAGTCTCTTCATACCGGTAACCAGTATAACTTGTCTGGACAGGCAAGACTAGGGGGCTGCTTTCGCCGGAGGGATAATATCAACGAGAAATCTGTTACCCTTTCTTTCTTTCAAGTCTTCACCCGTATCCCGCCTCCTTCTTCTTTTTTCTATAGCGCCGGTTGCAGCACTAATATCTCTGTGGCAGGCGGCAGCTTTCCGGCTTGAAACTCAACTTCACTGGTATCTAATTTCTTCACATTTGATTTACCTCGAAGAAATTCATCAACGCCACTTATTGGAAAATCACACCTGTCATTCTTAAAGTGCATGGGAATGATTACTTTCGGTTTTAGTTGTCCGCAAACTTGTGTGGCTGTTTCAGCATCAATGGTAAAAAAGCCTCCTACCGGAATAAGTAGTATATCCACGTTGCCTGTTTGGTTTGTTTGGTCTTCGGTAAGCTTATGGCCAAGGTCGCCAAGGTGACATATTCGCATCCCGTCTACTTTAAAGCAGAAGACAATGTTGCTCCCTCTCTCGTTTCCCAGTGCATCATCATGATAAGTAAGAACACCATCAAATTTGATCCCCTTAACCTCCCCGGCTTCTCTGACTATCTCAGGGTTTCCTGATACGGCAGCGACATTACCATGATCAAAATGGTCATGGCTTACAGTAATAATATCGGCTGGTTCCCTGATCTCACTGTAGCTCAATCTCTCATCCAGACCGTAGGGGTCAGTGATTATCCTTGTTCCTTTGTCCGAACTTATCAGAAAAGCGGCGTGTCCCAGCCATTTAATTTTCACTTGTTTTTCCTCCCTCTCGCGCTGATTATTAAGGAATCCGGGAAGCGCCAGTTACCTTCGCGAATCTTACTCCCATTTCAAATGCTTTCTGACAATCCAGGGGAAACACCTCACGCCGCCGTTTCGCCTTATGCCCCGCATCGAATTGAGGCGCGACTACTTTAGAATAATCGTCAAACTGGTAAGTATCGGTAACCATAAGTGACTCTGAATTCCCGAAAATCCTCTTTAAAAACAGCTCGGTCTCGCTGGCGTGTTTATCAAATCCCCACCGCCCGCTCTGCAGCACAGCCTCCGTAATGTTCATAGTGTATATGAATCCGGTTTTAATCTTTTTGGGGAATAACGTTGATACCCCGTCATAGACCACAAATGGGAATAATAATCGCTCCATGAATGCCCTCATCGTGCTTGTGGCTACTCCCACGTAAACGGGGGACCCTAAAATTATTCCATCGTATTCATTTGCCCTTCCTAAGATTGGAGTGATATCATCCTTTCTGGCGCATTTCCCGTAGCTTTTTCCTCCTTTTTTCTTACAGGCGAAACAACTCTGACATCCTTTGAAATTCAAATCGTAAAGATGGATGAACTCAGTTTCCGCTCCTTGTGAGGTCGCGCCTTCGAGAGCCTTGTGTAACAGAATGGCGGTATTCCAGTTCTTCCTCGGGCTTCCGTTGACTGCCAGTATCTTCATATTCCCTCTTCCTCTGTTAAAAGATAGCATCATTATAGTACAGGATATCAAGCCGCAAAGTAAGCAACGGATTAATATTTAGGTATCCCGGCCATGTCTTTCATAGTAGATTTACGTATGGCTGGTTTAAGGCGGATTCACGATAATTAGGATAATGCGTGGCAGCCATGACAGAAATGCGCCAGGATGACAAACCACGAATGACCACGGTAAGCCCTGTCCGAAGCGAGTCTAAAATGATTACCGGGGTCATCACTATAATCGGCAGTGAGGAACTTCCAGTCGAGAATGGGAAGGAGATAATTAAATGAGCGATGTCACTGGAACGGAGACAA
>CBDUSH010000114.1:0-5585 GCA_965369965.1 uncultured bacterium
GCGGCTTATTATAGCATATTTCCCTTGAGGAGATAAGACCGGAAGACCTGCCCGAACCGCCCGGTCGGCAAATTGATTATTGACGCCCTTTTCCCTTATCATACATTGACGCGCGTTTCTTTCTCGGGCGATTTTAGAGGTGGTTTTATGATAAAAGCAGAAATTTCTTACCCGTCTCTGGACACGCCGTCCGTGCTCGTGGACATGGACAAGCTGGAAGGCAATATCAGGGAAATGTCCCGGTTGGCCGCCGGTGCCGGTGTGAGACTGAGGCCGCATACCAAGATTCACGAGAGCGCGCTTATCGCCCGGATACAGACCGGGGAGGGAGCCTGCGGGGTAGAAGTCGGACCGGTGGACCAGGCAGAGGTGATGGCTGAAGCCGGTTTTAATGATATCGTAGTGGCGCATCCCTTTTTTGGAAGCCATAAACTGGAGACTCTGAAAAAGGTGTTCGGCAGACCGGGAGTCACCGTCACCGTTGTCGTCGATATGTTCGAGCAAGCGGAGGGCATTTCGCAACTCGGACAGGCCGTAGGCATAAAAATACCGGTGCTGATTAAGCTTGAAACCGGGGCCAACCGCTACGGAGTCCTGCCCGGCGAACCGGCCCTGCAATTGGCCCGGCAACTCTGCCAGCTACCGGGTATTGAATTCGAAGGCATTTACACCCACGAGACAGGCCGGGAGCCGACAACGGAAGGCATCGAACGAGAGGCATTTGAAATTGCCACCATAGCCGTGGAAACCGCCCGGATGCTGAAAAAGGAAGGTATCCCGGTAACACACGTCAGCGTCGGCGCCTCGGCTACTTACCGCGCTTCCTGCCGCCTGATGAAAGAAGGGAAATTCCCCGAGATAACCGAGATTCATCCGGGCAGCGGCATCGTCGGCGACCTCAAGGGTGTTTCCGTCCTCGCTCTGCCCGAAGACAGCTGTACACTTTCGGTGCTGGTATCCGTCATGAGCGCCTCGCACCCGAGCCACGCCGTAATCGATGCCGGTTTCAAAACATTCGGCGCCGACTCTCTGATTAATCTGCGGGACACCCCGGGCTTTTTCTGGGAAGGAAACCCCAGGTTCGGCGCCGTTCGCGGACGCCCTGACCTCTGGTTGGGCGCGCTCCACGCTGAGACCGGCCGCCTTTTTTACAGGGACCGGGCAAAGAAATTGAACCCGGGCGACCGATTGGAAATCATACCCAACAACGCCACCCTGGTGATTAATCTTCACGACCGGCTTTACGGAGTGAGAAATGGTGCCGTAGAGCAGGTAATTCCAGTCACCGGCCGGGGCCGGGGCAGTTAATATTTCCTCAGGAGGTAAGCAGATGGCGGAACATATCCCGACCTATGATGAAGCCCAGGCGATTTTCAATGAGTATAACCAGACGGAAAGCCTCCGCAAACACGCCTATGCCGTGGAAGGCTTGATGGCTTATATGGCCCGAAAGGCGGGAGAAGACGAGACGAAGTGGCGAATTATCGGGCTGGTGCACGACCTTGACTACGAACGTTTTCCGCAGGAACACTGCCACAAGATACGCCAACTGCTGGAGGAACGGGACTGGCCCGAAGAGTATATCCGAGCGGCCATCTCCCACGGCTGGGGAATCTGCACCGACGTCGAACCGCAGACCAGTCTGGAAAAGACGCTTTACACCATCGACGAACTTACCGGTTTTATTACCGCGGTGGCGTTGGTGCGCCCTTCAAAGAGCCTGGCTGACCTGGAAGCAAAATCGGTGATGAAAAAATGGAAAGACCGGGCTTTCGCCGCCGGCGTGGACCGTTCCGTAATTGAAACGGGGGCCGCCATGCTGGGTGTGGAATTACGCGACCTGGTGACCGACGCTATTTTGGGGATGCGCGAGGTATCGGATAAACTGGGGCTGTAGCCCGGCGCAGTGAAGGTGATGTGGTCACAACGGCAGGCTCAGGGATGAATTACCCGGTCTGTGAGACCTTCACCACATAGGCAGAAGCTGAAGCCATTTCCCGCGAATGGTTACCAATGCTATACTCTGTCTATGCCAACATTAGCCTTGGTACTGGTGCTGCTGTCGGCGCTGGCCCATGCCACCTGGAACTTCCTGACCAAGAGGGCGAACAACCAGGAAGTGTTCATCTGGTGGTTGCTGGTAGTGATCAGCGTTTTGCTGTCACCGCTGGCAGTTGTTTTACTGATTAGAAACCCGATGGTTTACCCCGGATGGTGGTTCGTCCTGGGTACGGTAATCCTGCACGCGCTCTATTTTGTATTTCTGGGTCGCAGTTACAGTCATGCCGACCTTTCCCTGGTCTATCCCATAGCCCGGGGCGTGGGTCCGGTTTTGGTGCCCGTCCTGGGTTTTCTGGTACTGAACGAAACCATCACCCCTCTGGCAATAACCGGCATTATTACCGTTATCACCGGTATTTATTTCGTCTATTGGTGGGGTCATCTGCGTCAGGTAATACGTGATCCACTGAGACTTTTTCGGGAAGTAGGGGCAAGATATGCTCTGCTCACCGGTCTGGTAAACGCAACACAGTCAGTATGGGATAAAGTGGGAGTACGCTACGTAGACCCTTTCCTGTACATGTATTTTTTAGCGCTGGGTGGCGCCATAGTCCTTTCCTTTTACATGTTCCGGGTCCACGGTATAAAGACAGTACATGCGGAGTGGCAAAGGAATGCCAAACACATGGTTATCGCCGGAATGCTGATGTTCCTGGCTTACGGCCTGGTTTTAATGGCCATGCAATTTTCCAGAGTCAGCTATATTATTCCGATGCGGGAGGTGGGGATAGTGTTCGGTGTCATCCTCGGCGCCCTCATGCTCAAAGAAGGCTTTAGCAAGGGCCGCATTCTCGGTTCCTGCATAATCGTACTTGGCGTGGTTTTTATCTCGATAGCACCGTAGTGACCGGTTACAAAAAACGCATATGGTACTATGGATATACTTTGTTTTATCATAATGAAATGTGATGTCAAAATAAAACACAATGGAGGGGCCAATGAGATTATCTGGTAAAGTTGCCATAATTACCGGAGGAAACCGCGGCATAGGAAAAGCAATTTCTCTGGTTTTTGCCGGAGAGGGAGCTAAAGTCGTTGTTGTCGGCAGGAATTTATCTCGTTGCAATGAAGTGGTTGAGCAGATTTACAGGGAAGGCGGGGAAGCAATCAGCCTCCAGGCCGATGTCACCAGCGAAGCCGATGTTGCCAAAATGGCGCAGCAGACCAAAGACAAGTACCGGAGGATTGACGTTTTAGTGAACAACGCGGCGGTGAATTTGCCCTACAAAACGGTCACTGAATTAACAATGGAGCAATGGAATCAGGTGCTCAGCGTTAACCTGACCGGACCGTTTCTCTGCAGCCGGGCGGTCATTCCCGAAATGATTGGGCAGCGTTCGGGGAAAATAATTAACCTGGCTTCAATCGGTGGCCGGCACGGAGCCGCCGGCAGGACTCCCTACCGGGCGACGAAAGCGGCTGTTATCAATTTAACAGAGTGTGTCGCGGCTGAAGTCAAAGAATTCGGCATTGATGTGAATGCTATCTGTCCCGGGGCAGTGGATACGGATATGCTTCACGAAATCACCGGGGGAAAAATTCCAGAGAACTCTATGGCTCCGGAAGATATTGCCGCCGTGGCAGTATTCCTTGCCTCTGATGAGAGTAAAGCGATTACCGGGACAGCCATTGATGCCTTTGGAGAAACGAATCCGATATTCAGCGTGCTGTCGTCGATTCGCCCAAACAAATAAAAACGGCTTATGTTCGTGGATTACGGCAAGGTAAAAGCCGGCAGATGTATTGGCCAATTACGACTGCTCCCGCATCCCAATATAGTTTTAATTAATACGGTCTAAGAACGGAGAAAGAAACTCACTGCAATGCAACTTTCTATAATTGATACTCATGCTCACCTGAATATGGAAGCATTTGATGAAGACCGTACCGAGGTAATCTCCAGGGCATTAAACGCTGGTATAAGCACCATTATCACCGTGGGTATCAACCTTGAATCAAGTAAAAGGGCGATAGAGCTCGCCGAAGAATACCCCGGGATTTACGCAACCGCAGGCATTCATCCCCACGATACAACCACCATAACTGAAGCGGATATCGTTAGTCTCGATGTGATGGCCAAACATCCCAGAGTGGTCGCTATCGGTGAAACGGGTCTGGATTTCTATCGAAACTATTCTCCGCAGGAAAACCAGCTGCGAGCCCTGGAGTGGCAACTTGATTTAGCGGTTAAATTAGATCTGCCGGTTATCATTCATTGCCGCAACGCAGAAAAAGAGATGCATAGTTTGCTCCTCAAATGGACATCACGCTATGGATACGATAATGTACCGTGCAAAGGAGTGATTCATTGCTTCAACGGCGATATTGATAGTGCCCGGAAATATCTGAATCTGGGTTTCCATCTTTCTTTTGGCGCCTATATCGGGTATCCCTCTTCAAAAGAGGTACATAGTGTAATAAGAGACATTCCGGAAGATAAACTATTGATCGAAACCGATTGCCCATTCTTGCCGCCACAAAGCCATCGCGGTAAACGAAACGAACCGGCATATCTGCCATTAATTGCAGGTATGCTCGCGCAGATCAGGAGAGAATCACCTGAATCAATTGCTCGGAAAACAACCGAAAATGCCATCAAATTATTCCGTCTGCAAGCAAATAATAAGAAATAGCATCCTTTATCGGGGGGCAGACCGCTTTACACAACATAGTGGGTATTATGTATTTTATGACCGGCTGCCGGAATGGTATAGTGTGGTATTAACTGACCGGGAGGCGAGTGATGATAAAAAATAGGGTAAAAGAGAAAATCAGTCGCGGCGAACTGGCTATCGGTACCTATGTCAGCCTGGCTGACCCGGCAGTCGTGGAGATAATCGGATTGGCCGGTTATGACGCCGCTTTTATTGATATGGAGCATACCGCCTTTGATATTCCACTGGTCGAGCAGATGATACGGGCCTGTGAACTGGTGGGCATAGTCTCTCTGGTCCGTGTGCCGGATAACAACCCGAAAACCATTCTCCGCGTTCTTGAATCAGGCGCCCAGGGAATCCAGGTGCCTCACATCAAAGGAAAAGAAGATGCCGAGGAGGTGGTAAAAGCGGTACGCTATGCCCCCCTGGGAGAACGGGGAATGGGTGGCGCCACGCGAGCGGCCCGTTATGGCGCCGTACCAATGGCCGAGCATAAAGCTTCCTCCAACGCGGAAATTCTGCTGACAGTCATGGTGGAGGATATGGAGGCGGTCAGGCAAATCGGGGAGATAGCTTCTGTGGAGGGAGTGGACCTGGTAGCTATCGGCCCGACAGACCTGGCCCAGGCGCTGGGAGTAGCGACAAGCGATCCCAGTTATAAGCAAGCAATTGAGGATATTTCCCAAACTCTGAAAAGGACGGGGAAAGCCAGAATGGCCTTCCCGTTTAACCTTCCCGGTTATCCTGTCGGCGTGGCCGAATTGAAGAGGCTGGGTGTTGCTTACGCTAACTGCGGACCGGCTGACGTTTCCAGGCTGCTGATTTCCTATCAGCAGCAGGTTCAGGAAGTTCGGTCTAACCAATAGG
>CBDUSH010000115.1:0-5581 GCA_965369965.1 uncultured bacterium
AGTAAATTTTATAAACAACGTCTTGAAGTAAATGGTTAAAAACCGGAAGAGTTTACGAATTCTTCCGGTTTTTTCTTTTGTCCGGCCAACCGGCCGGACATTCCGAAATAAAACCGCCGGAGAAAATAAAAGGTAAATTCCGAATTGCCCGGGCAATTGACCAATCGATACTCAGGCGAGCTTCTCAGGCTGAATCTCTTGACCGATGTGGTAGAATTGATAATAGTGGTGAGATAGGGTCAACGGACAGGTGATTTGGATATAAATGGTATCGTTCTTGCCGGCGGCAAGAGTTTGCGTTTTGGCAATGATAAAGTCTCAGAAGCGATCGGCGGTAAAAGCCTGCTGCAACAGGTAGTTGACAGTCTCCGTTTTCTGGGCGGTGAAATCATCATTGTCACTTCCGGTGAGCACCCGATTTCGGAATCGATCGACCACCCGAAAGTGCGTATTTTAACCGATATATTACCCGGGAAAGGACCGATGGGCGGTATCTATACCGGACTGACCGCTTCGGCGACCGAGTATAACCTGGTGGTCGCCTCGGACATGCCCTTCCTGAACGAGGCACTGTTACGCCACCAGATAGCAATCTCGGAGGGGTACGATATCACCGTGCCGCGGATGGGCAAACTGGTGGAACCGCTGCACGCCGTTTATGCCCGAAGTTGCCTGGACCCGATGGCAGAAATGATGAAAGATGAGCGATTATCCATTTACCGGCTTTTTGACCGGGTGCGGGTGCGTTTTATAGAAGCCGCGGAGATTGAGAGGTTCGACCCGGAACACCTCAGCCTCTTCAATATCAACACCAAGGCTGACCTGGCCGCGGCCAGGAGGCTGGCCGAAGGATTGACCCGATGATTAGTGTCGAAGAAGCCCTGGCAAAGATCTTAAGTTACGCGGAAGTACTGGACGAAGCGGAGACGCCTATCCTGGACTCACTGGGGCAGGTGCTGGCGGAGGACGTTTACTCGGGGATAAATATACCGCCGCTGGATAACGCCGCCATGGACGGCTACGCGATTCAAGCGAAAGATACCGGGGACGCCGGCGATGAGTCGCCCTGTTTTCTGCGGGTCATCGACACGGTGATTGCCGGCTCGATTTCCGGGAAAGAGGTCATGCCGGGCACCGCCATCCGCATCATGACCGGAGCGCCGGTGCCGCGGGGCGCCGACAGCGTGGTCAGGTTCGAGGATACCGACGAGGAGGCGCGCAAGCAAGCCGCCCCCGAAGGAACGGCCGTCGAGATTGGTATATTATGTAAAATTAAACCCGGATTGAATATCCGCCGCGCCGGGGAAGATGTCACCCGGGACAGTCTGGTACTGGCCAAAGGGACCGTCATCCGGCCGGCTGAAGTGGGCGTGCTGGCGTCACTGGGCCGGAGCCGGGTAAAAGCCGTCCGCCGTCCGGTTATCGCCATTCTATCGACCGGAAATGAGTTGATAAGCATCGACGAGCCGCTGCCGGAGGGTAAAATATACAACAGCAATACCTACAGTATTGCCGCCCTGGTGAGGCGTTACGGCGGCATTCCCCGGATACTGGGGATAGCCCGTGACGATGAGGAATCACTGGTGGCGGGACTGAGAGAGGCACGCGACGCCGATATGCTGATAACCAGCGGCGGCGTTTCCGCCGGCGACTATGACATGGTTAAAGACGTGCTGGCACGGGAGGGTGAAATCGGCTTCTGGACGGTGAGGATGAAACCGGGCAAGCCGCTCGCCTTCGGGCGGATAAAAAGCACCGATAAAGCGGGCGCCATCCGCTACATCCCCCACCTGGGATTGCCGGGGAATCCGGTCAGCGTCATGGTAACTTTTGAGATACTTGCCCGTCCGGCCATGCTAAAGATGATGGGCCGGAAAGACCTTGCCCGTCCCACAGTGGAGGCCACCGTGGCCGACCGTGTGGTAAACAGCGACGGCCGCCGCGTCTATATGCGGGCGATTATCGAAAAACGCGGGGACAAGTACTTTGCCCGGCTGACCGGCCCGCAGGGGTCCGGGATTTTGACTTCAATGAGCCGGGCCAACGGACTGGTAGTCGTCCCGGAGGACCGGGCCGAGGTGAAGGCGGGCGAGACGGTACAGGCAATCATGCTGGACTGGAACGAAGCCTGAAATAACTTGCGAGCAGGTGAGAAGCAATGCTGCCAATAATCTCCTTCGTGGGGAAATCTAATTCAGGGAAGACCACCCTGCTGGAAAGCGTCATCGCCAATCTGAAGGGGCGGGGATACCGGGTAGGCGTGATCAAGCACTCGACGGAAGACGTCGAGTTTGACACGGTGAACAAAGACAGCTGGAAATTTACCCGGGCGGGCAGCGCCGTATCCGCCATCGTCTCTTCAAACCGGCTGGCGGTGTTTAAAAACCTGGAGCATGACCCGGAGCCGGCGGAGCTGGTCCGGCTGGTCTGCCCGGACTGCGACCTGGTACTGACCGAAGGGTTCAAGCAGAGCCGCAATTATAAAATTGAAGTCCACCGCCGAGAGCAGGGCGGCGGGCTGCTTTGTCCGGCCGAGCAACTGCTGGCAGTGGTAACCGATGAGGCACTGAATACGGACGTACCCCAATTTACCCGGGATGAAACCGGAAAGATAGCCGACCTTATCGAGCAGAGAGTCCTGGCGCAGCCGCCGGGAGATGACCTTGACCTGGTGGTTAATGATATTCCGGTGCCGCTGAAAACACCGGCACAGAACCTGCTGGCACGAAGTCTGGTAGCCCTGGTATCCGGTGTCAGGGGATTTAAGGAGCTGACCAGTCTGCGTATTACCCTGAGGAGGAGACGTTGATATTCGACGCGTCCGGGTTTATTTTCAAGGCACCGTCAATATTGTCCCAGGCGCGGCGCGTCCTGATTAAACCAAGCGCCTCCTACCCGGCGCCTTACCCGGTATCCACCAGCCGGACGATGCTGTCGGCGGTGATAGAAGGCATCCGGCAGGTCAGCGATGCCGATATACTGCTGCTGGAGGGGACGCCGGAGGGGAACCCCGTCCACCCGGTATATGAAGCGCTGGGATACAGTTTTCCACGGGTACTGACGCTGGACGTCAAGGACTGCATCTGGGTGGAAGTGGACAACCCGCTGCCCAAGGCGCTGGCCGTATCGACCTTCTGGGTACCCAACGTCATTCTGTCAAGTGATTACCTGATAAGCATCAGCCCTTTGAAAATATTCAAGGGCAGGGGTAACCTGAGCGTGACCAACCTGCTTTCCCTGCTGCCGAGCAGCAAGTACCGGGGGGAGGCGACCGGCGGGTGGGGTAACCTGTACCCGCTGGGAATTGACCGGGTGATTACCGACCTTTACTTCACCCTCCCGTTCGACCTGGGGATTATTGAGGCACGCCAGAAACTGACCGGAGAAGACGATACCACGCGGGGAGAGGTGGAGGAGTACGGCAAGATATTCGTCGGGGAGCCTTATGACGTGGACCGTGAAGTCTCCGAGAGACTGGGGCTGAAGGCGGAGTACCTGGACCTGATTAAATCGGCTAAAGTGGAACTGGAAGCGTGAGGCTGCCTAGTATCTTATGCTGAAGCCGGAGTACCTGCCGGAAAAGCCTGACCAGGTGACGACAGCTTCCTTTACAACGGCGCCGGGTGGCCCGGTCCTGAGGCAGCCGACCAGTTTTGCCAGTTGTTCTTTATCCCCTTCGGCAAGGATTTCAACTTCTCCACCGGACAGATTACGCACGTAGCCACCCAGGCCAAGCTCCTGAGCGCGTTTTGCGACAAAGGAACGGAAGAAAACGCCCTGGACACGGCCGGAGATAACGGCCTGAACCGACATGGCATCACTCATTGCCGGTCGTCCTTTCAAGCAGCTGACAAGCATGAATCAGGGTGGGTGACCTTTAACCGGAGAGGCACCTTTACCCTTCTTCGGCGGGTTCCTCGCGCTGCTTTCTCTGCTTCTTGATAATTTCTACCTGCGCCGGAGTTGCCAGGATTTCCATCGGGGATATTTTGGCATCACCCTTTTTACTTTTTTTCGGCTCACGATGCCGATAGTCCCGTTTCCCCATAGCAGCACCTCTTAAAAATGCCGGCGGGTAAATCCGCCGATAGTCTAATTCTAACAAAGGGAGGCTAGGCTGTAAAGTGAGCCGGAATATGTTCCAGCGCCGCACGGGCGGCGGCCGCTTCGGCCAGCTTTTTGCTTTTTCCGGAACCACTGCCGAGCACGCCGCCGGCGGCGATGACTTCGACAGTGAACGTCCGGGCGTGGTCCGGTCCGGCGGTGTTCACCAGCCGGTAGACCGGCGCCGCCTGGTATTTCGACTGGATAATTTCCTGCAATTTCGATTTGAAATCGACGGCGCTGCCGGGACGCCCCGTTTTCGCCTCTTCCGTTTTGAGGAGCCGCCAGACGACCTCCCGGGTAACCTTGATGCCGCGGTCCAGAAAGACGGCCCCGATAACCGCCTCCAGGGCGCAGGTGAGATTGGTCAATTTCTGCCGGCCACCGCCTTTTGCCTCCCCTTTTCCCAGGTAAAGGTAGTCACCCAGCCTGATTTCCCGGGCAACGGCGGCCAGCGTCTCCCGGCATACCAGGACGGAGCGGCGACGGGTCATCTCACCTTCGCTGATATCAGGAAAGTCCCGATAGAGCTTTTCGGCAACGATAAAGCCGAGGATAGCATCACCCAGGAATTCAAGCCGCTCATTGGAGGCCATACCGCTTTCCGGATACTCGTTAAGGTAAGAGCGGTGGATAACCGACTGCTGTAATAAAGCGCGGTCTTTAAATGAAATCCCCAGAGCGCCGGATAAATCCTTCAAATCAGCCAAGGTCAAGACTCCCCCCTTGAGTCATTTTAAGCCCTGGGGGAGGGCGATGACAAGTCAAACAGGTTCCGGGAAGTAAGCAATATCAGGCCGGACAGTTTTGACAGGATGGGGTCTAGCGGTTATAATTCAGACGTACTGGGGAATCGTCTAGAGGTAGGACAGCGGACTCTGAATCCGTCAGCGAAGGTTCGACTCCTTCTTCCCCAGCCATTTTCAAGCCCATCTTCCGGCAAGACGGTGAGACGCGTCATTATTATCCGGGTTCCGGCGGCTGTCTGCATCGCTTTCGGTGAAGCGCTGCCTGAAAGATACCGCTAAATTTCCTGAATCGCAGAGATGTTAACGCGATCTATCCTCCAGGGAAATTTCGACGCCTCTTTCTTCAAGCTGAGGGATGTAGACATTCAGCGATGCGTCAGATAAACGATTGCCTCCCAGATAAATAACGTCCCATTCCGATAGCCCCTCGTTTTTTACCAGGGATTGAATATCTTCTATCTGGTTCCAGCGCAGCGCGAGCTCATTCAGGTTGTTGAGTGAGGCAAGAGGTTTAACATTCTTTATCTGGTTCCCATCAAGTTCAAGCACGGTTAGTTTGGCAAGTGAAGAAAGGGGTGAGACATTCCTTACCCGGTTCCATCTCAGGTCAAGTATGGTCAGGTTATTTAGTGAGGAGAGAGCGGAGACGTCACCCGCCAAGTTATTAGCTAACCCGAGCAAGGCCAGGTTAGTGAGGGATGAGAGGGCTGAGAGGTCACTTATCTGAT
>CBDUSH010000116.1:0-5496 GCA_965369965.1 uncultured bacterium
ACCCGGGATACCGTCAGGGATGCCACGCGCCAGGAGATAAACGAGATAAAGCGGGTGGTATGAAACGAGTGGTTGAAGCTGCCTCCTACCAAGACCGCACTGAATTCTGGCCATTGAGTTAATGTTTTGCGATTTAACATAATTTCTGCACTTCCCTCTTTCTAAGGAGAGGGGGATAAAGGGGGTGAGGTCATAAACAGGCTGGCCTTACCCTCTATCAAAACCCGCCTACTCTATCCCGTACACCACCTGTACGGACAGCCGTATCTCCGTCTCTCCCGGGCTTATCTGCGTCGGCGGTGGGGGCGCCATCCCCATCGCCGCCTCGGCAAAGAATGACCGCGCCACCGGCATGGCTCCGCCGCTCTCGTTGATGTAGACCGGCCTGCCCAGTTTCACGTCGCTCAGTTCGGCCAGCTGGCTCGCTTTAGCCTGCGCGTCGGCCATCGCCTTATCCCTGGCTTCTACTTTATAATCCGCCGGGTCGTCCACGGTGAAACTGATGCTGTTGATCCGGATGAGGTCGCCGCCCGCGATTGTCACCGCGTCGATGATACCCCCCACTTCGTCCACCCGCCTCACCTTCACCGTCACCGTGTTGGTCACCCGGTAGCCTATCAGGATTTCCTGCTGCTTCTCGTCTGACCACCTTCTCACCGGGTAAATGCTGAACTGCGTCGTCTTTATATCCTTGTCGTCAACTCCGGCCCTGTCCAGTTCTGTCGTCACTGCCGCCATGGCCGTCGCCGCCTGGCCCTGCGCCACCGCCACCGTGTCCGCCTGCGCTTCCACACCCAGGCTCAGCAGGGCGATATCCGGCACCACCGTCACCGTCCCCTCCCCGCTCACCCAGATACCGGTATTCTGCTGGCTGATAAGCAAACCGCCGCTCTCGAGGGCGCCTGACGGCTCCCCGGAAGTTGTCGGCGGGCCGAGCGTTTCACAGCCGGTGACCCCGGCCAGCATCACTCCCAGCAACCCGATACTCACTGTTAACCGTTTCCATCTCATTTGACACACCTCCCGACCACCTGTTAACAGGCAGTTATCCCTGATAAAAGTATAGCCAGCGGTCGGCGAAAAATCAATATATCAGGGTTAGATATGTCTTTGGCCGCGTCCGCCTGTCACTTCAGAGGGTCTTGCCTCCATCTGTCATTCTGAGGAACGAAGTGACGAAGAATCTCTAACTCTTTCGTTTCCCACTTTGAAAAAGGGGGATTAAGGGGGATTTCTCCCCCATTTGCCGGTCGGAAATTTCCCTTAATCTGTCATTGCGAGACCATTCCGGCGAAAGACGGAAGGCGAAGCAATCCGGGTGGTGATGTCATTGCCAGGAACGCCGCGACGAATCAATCTCTAATATACAAAACTATCGGCACAGATTACTTCGCCAACCGGATAACACCGGTGCAAAATATCAGGCAGGCCGGCCGTTTTCGTATCCCGCCCCGCCGTTTCTGGCTGAGAAGAACTTTTTCGCCCACAGTGACACGTAGACCAGTCCTATCAGCGCCGGCACTTCGATAAGCGGCCCCACCACTGTTGCCAGCGCCTGTCCCGAGTTGATGCCGAAGGTGCCCACCGCCACCGCTATCGCCAGCTCGAAGTTGTTGCTGGAGGCGGTGAAAGATATCGTTGCCGTCTGCGGATAGGCGAACTTCAGCGCCCGGGAAAGAATAAAAGACACGCCGAACATCAGGATGAAGTACACCAGCAGCGGCGCCGAGATGCGCAGCACGTCCATCGGCAGGCTGACGATGTATTCCCCCTTCATCGAGAACATGACGAAGATGGTAAACAACAGCCCCACCATCGCCGTCGGCCCCAGCCTGGGGGCAAAGCTCTCCTCGAACCATTCCCGTCCCCGCCGCCTTATCACGCCGTACCGGGTGATTATCCCGGCCACCAGCGGGATGCCCAGGAAAACCAGTACGCTTTTGGCGATATCCCACATGGACACCTGCATCACGCTGGCTTCATTTCCCCCCACCCATGACGAAGCCACCGTCACGTAGAAATAGGCCAGCACCGGGTAGAACAGCATCTGGAAGACGGAATTCAGCGCCACCAGCGCCGCGCAGTACTCGCTGTCGCCGCCCGCCAGCAGGTTCCATATCAGCACCATGGCGATGCACCGCGCCAGCCCGATGATTATCAGCCCCTCCCGGTACTCCGGAAAATCGGCCAGGAACAGCCAGGCCAGCCCGAACATGATAATCGGCCCGATAACCCAGTTCAGGATGATGGAAACACCGAACATTCGCCAGGCGGTGGCCACCCGGGAAAGCTCCTCGTACTTTACCTTGGTCAGCACCGGGTACATCATCCAGAGCAGGCCGACGGCGATCGGCAGAGAGACGGTGCCGATCCGCAGCGCGTCGAAGACCCCGGCGATTCCCGGAAAAAAGTAGCCCAGACCCACCCCCAGCGCCATGGTCGCGAATATCCACAGCGGCAGGAATCGGTCGATTACGGAAAGTCTGCCGGCAATACTGCCCGGTTCCTGATTACTCATTCTTCATCCGGTCAGACTATACCAGAAACCACGCCGCATCGTAAACAGCCCCATTGACAAAAACCCGGCCAGACGTTACTATCACTCCACGCAGGATAAAAAATCCTCTCCCCTAAAGGAGGCAACTCAAGATGACGCAGTGTTGTTCCGGCGGTAAGAAGTACCTGCTGGCGGTTACTCTGGGCGCTGTCGGCGGCGGCCTGTTTGCCGCCTGGGCCACCCGCGCCGTGCCCCGGATGATGTCGGCCATGATGTCGAACATGATGTCCCGCATGGGCGGCGAAGGCTGCAGCCCCGCCGATATGTGACGGAAGATGATGGGGGCTTCGGAGAAGCCCGATACCCAGGAAAGTTAGCCGCCGTACTCCCGCATCCTGACGGCGCGGCCTGACGGCGCGGTAAAATCAGCCCCGTTTCGGGCTATTCACGGTTCAGCCACAGGATTGCCCCGCAGATGATAAGTACACCCAGTATCGCCGCGCTGCTGATGGTGAAGCTCGTGGCAAAGCCGAGACGGTCGATGCCGTAACCCAGCAGCGGGGTCAGCACTCCGGTGCCTTCCATGTTACCGAAAAAGTAGAAGCCGAGCACCGTGGAACGGTGTTTCGCCGGAGCCCGGTCGATGATGTAAGACTGGGCCACTATCGTGCTGAAAGCGGTCACCGAGCCGATGACAACCAGCACGCCAATGGTGCCCAATCCGTACGGGGCCGCGCCGAGAGAGAAAACCACCACACTGGCGATGACGCTCGTCGTCATGATCAGCGCCATGCGGCCGAAGCGGTCGGAAAGGTATCCGGCCAGCGGTCCCGCCCAGAACGCCATGGCAAACACGAGGGACATTGAAGCCGCCGCCATCTCCTTGCTGGTGCCGAAAGTATCCACCAGGTAAAGCGGGATAAAGGAAATGGCCGACATGGTCATCGCCATGATTAAAGAGCTTAATACGATCACCGTTACCAGGCGGCGCATGTTGCCGGGAGCGGCCGGAGCCTCCTCTTGCGCCACGGTATCCCTGGCGGCGGCCTTCCGGGCGGCCATCCGTTTTTTCAAAAGGACGTGCAGCACCAGGCCGATGCCGATACTCGGAATAGCCATGGCGATGAAAGGGCCGCGCCAGCCCCAGACGACGGCGATGCCGACAGCCGCCAGCGGCGCCAGGAAATAGCTGAAACTGCCCCCGACCAGGTGGAAACCGAGGGCCTGCCCCCGGTTTTTCGCCTCGACCACCGTCGATATCATGGTCGTCGAGGCGGGGTGATAACCGCCTCCCAGCATACCCATCAGCACCAGCCCGGCCAGCAATACATAATAGTTTGGTGAAAAACCGACCAGTAGTCCGGTGACGCCCACCCCGACCACGCTGAGGGTAAGCAGCAGGCGGGGCCCGAACCGGTCGGCCAGCCATCCCGCCGGCAGCTGGCAAATACCGTAAACGACTCCGAAAGCGGAGATGATGAATCCGGCGCGGGTATAGTCCAGGGCGAAGGCGTCGCGGATATAAGGCAGCATCGGCACCGGCAGCGCCGTCACCAGGTGGTGAGAAAAATGGGCCAGCAGAAACAGGGGCATCATTCCACGCAGGCGGGAACGCAAGTCGAATCTACTGCTGATGGTGTTATCCTTTCCGGCTTAAGCGGCGCGTCTTGGCCGGGGGTTACTGTCTGCGTATCATACCACGCCGAAGATTGTTCTATCCACATTCCACTCCCTGTTAAGCGGCGCGTCCCGGCCGGCGGTGGCTGTCTATCCGTCATATCCTGCAAAAATTGTTCTATCCACATTCCACTCCCTGTTAAGCGGCACGTCCCGGCCGGCGGCGGCTGTCTATCCGTCATATCCTGCAAAAAATGTCCCGGCCACATTCCGCGCACCTTGAGAGCGTCTTGAAAAGTTTATTGACCGGAGCCCGGATTATCTTCTTGAATTAGCACTTGAACACGGCAGGATACAATAACGTATCTTATCTTTCGGCATACTGACAGGAACAAAATAGCATAATGTTATTTTTATTTCTTAATACCCATAAGTATTGACTTTCGCAGGAATAGGAATATAATTATAATCCCCGGCAGCCAAAATGTGGAGACCGGCACGAGGAGGGCGAAGATGATCAGGGTAATGATAGAACGCAGAGCCAAAGTGGGCGTGGACTTATCCGCACTGTTAGTTGAACTTAGGGTGGCCGCTATCACTCATTTCCGGGGTTATATTGGAGGTGAGACCCTCATTAATCTGAAAGACAGATCCAACGTGGTCCTGAGCACATGGCGCAGCATCGAGGACTGGGAGCGGTGGGCTGATTCGGAAACCCGGACTAGATTGTACGAGCAAATTGAGCCGCTTCTTAAGGAAAAACCAGAAGTGAAAGTCTTCGAGGTCATGGCCACTGAACCCGCGGTACGAGAATAGTTAGCACATGCGAAAACACGCCGAGCCATATATCTAATATTGAATCCGTGGTATATGTGAAAATTCAGCTATGAAATAAAAGGAGGTAAAAGATGTCTGAGAGAATACTAATTCCGTTGGACGGCTCAAAAGTAGGTGAGGCGGCACTACTCTATGTCGAGGGGCTGGTATCCAGACTCTCACCAGGGGCAATGGTGGAGGTTACTCTATTTCATGTAATTACAACATTGACACACGCTGTTGATATTCGTGGTGGAGGGACGGGCATTACGATACGATACACTGAGAGTGAGCTGGAACAAATGGAGATTAAGGCTATGGAATATCTTAATTATGTTTGTGAAAGCTTAATCAGCAAAGGAGCTACCGTTCTATTTAAAGTTGTGGCAGGCAATAATCCGGCTGAGGAGATTATCAAGGCTGAAGAAGAAGTCAACGCTGACCTGGTAGCAATGTCGACACATGGACGAGCCGGTATTAGTCGCTGGGCTTTCGGTAGTGTCACTGATAAAGTACTCCGGGGAGGTAAGGTACCCGTATTGATGGTGAGAGCGGAACGATGATAT
>CBDUSH010000117.1:0-5489 GCA_965369965.1 uncultured bacterium
TACGTATTACCGCGGCTGCTGGCACGTAGTTAGCCATGGCTTATTCCCCAGGTACCGTCATTATTCTTCCCTGGGAAAAGGGGTTTACAACCCGAAGGCCGTCTTCCCCCACGCGGCGTCGCTGTGTCAGGCTTTCGCCCATTGCACAATATTCCTTGCTGCTGCCTCCCGTAGGAGTCTGGGCCGTGTCTCAGTCCCAGTGTGGCTGATCATCCTCTCAAACCAGCTATCGATCGTCGCCTTGGTGGGCCGTTACCTCACCAACTAGCTAATCGAACGCAAGCCCCTCCCCAGGCGCCCGAGGGCTTTAATGATGGGGCATTACCCCCACCATCACATACGGTATTACCTCCAATTTCTCGAAGCTATTCCCTACCTGAGGGCAGGTTACTTACGCGTTACTCACCCGTCCGCCACTATCATGATAAATCATGACCGTTCGACTTGCATGCATAAAGCACGCCGCCAGCGTTTATCCTGAGCCGGGATCAAACTCTCCGACTAATTATTTATTGTTTGTTCGCGTTTGTGAACCTTCCTTCCACTATACAGTTGTTAAAGTGCCTCTGCGCCACTCCTGACGCTTTGTTATAGTAGCACACCCCCCAGCCAATGTCAAACCATTCAGGGTGGTGGTATTATTGCATCCCGCTTCCCTTTCTCCCCCTCCCCTGCCGGCTCTGTCCGGACAATTATTACCGGTTAAAAAAGGCACAATCCTTCACTCTTCCAAGCACCATACCTGTCTTATGCGGTTGCCACTGACTTTGACACCGGATATAATATAAAGACTGAACCGGAGTGAATTATAACAGGGAGGAGCCATGGAACTGAACGGTAAGCGTATCGCGATACTGGCTGAGGACAATTATCAGGAACTCGAATTATGGTATCCGTTATTAAGACTGCGGGAAGCCGGGGCGCAGGTGACGGTGGTGGGACGGGAAAAAGGCAAAGTACATACCAGCAAAAACGGCTACGAAGTCACCTCTGATATCGCCGCTGACGAAGCCCGCCCCCAGGATTATGACGCGGTCATCATCCCCGGAGGATTCGCCCCGGACCTGATGCGGCGCAATCCGGCAATGGTAGCATTAGTCAGAGACGCCCATCATCAGGGCAAGATAGTAGCCGCGATATGCCATGCCGGGTGGATGCTGGCTTCGGCTGATATCGTCAAAGGCAAGCGGCTGACCGGTTTCCACAGCATCAAAGACGACATGGTTAATGCCGGAGCAATCTGGGTAGATGAACCGGTGGTGCGTGACGGTAATCTGATTACCTCACGGGTACCTCAAGACATACCTTCATTCTCCAGGGAGATACTTTCGGCAATATCGGAAAAATAATAACCGCCGGACAGTCTTCGGATAACGCCGGGCGGAAAATTAAACGGCCGCTGATGCCGGCTGCCTGATAATAAAAGGTACCGAAACCAGCCGGTCGGATAATCGCTCTTTCAGGATACACCGCCGGTGAGAATATCATGATAACCGGAACTATTATCCGGCCGGTTACCCTTAACCGCTGTGATTTCAGGGCGCCGGGTGCTTCATTCAGATGTGCCCTCAGCCGCCTGATTACTTAGAGTAAAGAAATGTTGAATATTACAGACATATCAAAATCTTTCGGAAACCAGACGCTATTCAGCGCCGTTACCTTCAATGTAGGGGCCAGAGACCGCATCGCCGTTATCGGGCCGAACGGCTCCGGCAAGACGACTCTTTTCGGTATTATCGCCGGGAAGGTGCCCCCGGATTCCGGCCAGGTAAACAGGCAGCGGGAAACTACCATCGGTTATCTGGAACAGGAAATCAATCCCTCTTCCAAACGGCAGTTACTTGATGCTGTCGCCAACTCGTCAACCAGGATAAACAAGCTGGCCCATAAGATACAGGTTCTCCAGGAAGAACTGGCCGGCGGAACGGATGAGGAAAATTCCGGAGAGCTCCTGGCTGAACTGGGTGAACTGCAGCACAGCTTCGAATTTGCCGGCGGCTACGGCGCCGAACATGAGGCCAGGGTTATTCTTTCCGGATTGGGATTTGTGGAATCTGACTTCCATCGCCCGCTGAGCGACTTCAGCGGCGGCTGGCTGATGCGGGTGGCGCTGGCCAAACTGCTGCTGCTCTCCCCGGATGTGCTCCTGCTTGACGAGCCGACCAACCACCTTGACCTGGAGTCCTGTATCTGGTTTGAGCGCTATCTGGGCAGTTATCGCGGGGCGGTTCTGGTCGTTTCGCACGACCGGGCATTCTTGAACCGGGTGGCCAACAGAGTGCTCGCCATCGAGCAGGCCAGGTGTATCCTGCATCGTGGCAATTACGATAGCTTCATTATCGCCGGTCAAATGGAAATTGAGGTTACCGAAGCCACCGCCAAAAGGCAGAATATCAAAATACAGAAAGAGATGCGCTTCATCGAACGGTTCCGTGCCAAGAATACCAAGGCAACTCAGGTTCAGAGCCGGATGAAGCAGCTGGCCAGGATGGAAAAGGTGGTAATCCCCCGGGCGACCCGGAAAATGCAATTCTCCTTCCCCGAACCGGTACGGAGCGGGGAAAAAATTATCACCCTCAGTCATATCCTCAAGTCTTATGACGCAAATGTCGTTTACCGGGACCTTAATCTGGTTCTTGACCGTGGAGACAGGGTAGCCCTGGTGGGCCCCAACGGCGCCGGTAAAACAACCCTGCTCAAAATCCTGGCCGGGGTACTTCCCTTTGAGAACGGCGAGCGTAAACTAGGCCATAACGTCAACACCGCCTATTATGCCCAGTACCAGCTTGAGCTTCTCTCGCCGGAAAATAATGTGCTTGCCGAATTGCAGAGCGCCGCTCCGGCTGAATCGGAACAAAAGCTGCGGGGGATTCTCGGCGCCTTTCTCTTCAGCGGGGACGATGTCTATAAAAAAATATCCGTCCTCTCCGGGGGTGAGAAAAGCCGCCTGGTGCTGACCAAGATGCTGATTCAGTCGGCCAATTTCCTGCTGATGGACGAGCCGACCAATCACCTTGATATTGCCTCGCGGGAGGTACTGACCGATGCCCTTGAAGCCTATCACGGCAGTCTTTGCTTCATCACCCATGACCGGACGCTGATTCGCCAGATTGCCAATAAGATTATCGAGATAAAGGACGGTAATATAAAAGTATTAACCGGAAATTATGATGACTATCTCAACTGGAAAGAGTCTTCGGAGCAGGGAACTTCAGATATTTCCGGAACTCCGGTGCCGTCAGCCACCGGGAAAAGCGCCACCGGTACCAGCTTGCGCCGGCGTAAATTAGTCGAAGGGGAACTAAGGAATAAATATTACCGGGAGAGCGCTCCCGCCAGAAAGCGGATAGCCGAAATCGAGGCTGAGCTTTCCGGGTTTGAGAAACAGATTAAAGAAGTAGAGAGCCTGTTTTCAGATGAAGAACATTATGGAGACGGCCCGCGGGTTATCGCTAATATAGAGAAACATCACAGACTGAAGACGGCGATAAGCTCACTGATAGAGGAATGGGAACGGCTTTCGATAGAACTTGAGGCGATGAAACGGGAGATGGAAACAGCCCGGGGCACCACCGAAACTTAAGTCAAGGCGGTGAGTCGAACTAAAAAACCGGCCGGTAACCCGTTAAAATAATTTACGCCGTATTTATTCGACAGTATCTTGTGATGTGCTATACTACCTTCGGTACACGGGTACCCGGACAGGAATTACTTCTCTTTCGGGTTGGAGGTGAGTACATCCGCGTAATCATGGGGAGCATCAGGCGACGGCGTAGACGCAATTCCCGGCAGGATTACCGAATAGGTTTTGTTAATGCGTTTAATCGGAAAACGATGTCTCTTCACTAATTTAACTGCGGCCGCGTTTATTACGGCCGTTTTCCCCTCAATCCCCCGCTTCACACCGGGCCACGCTTTACCGGCGCGAACCAGTGCTTCGCTTCTCCCAGCCGCCCGGCTTTATTTCGGCGTATCAATTGAAAATTCATTAATTAAAGTGTAACAAACTATGGTTGATAAACGTAATAAATATGTCGAGGCCAATCAGGTATCGGGATTTCCCGAACCACTCACCCGTGACCGGAACGAAATTGTAAAGCTGGTACAAAAAGCCATTGGTGGTGATTCTGAAGCCTTTGGAGAACTTTATATGACCTACGTGGAACCTATTTACCGATATGTCTTTTACCAGGTCAGAGATAAGATGACGGCGGAAGATATCACGGAAGAAACGTTTTTTAAAGCCTGGAATTCAATTCATTCCTGTAAAGGGAAAGAACAGACATTTTCGTCGTGGCTGTACCGGATTGCCCATAACAGCATGATTGACGTCTTCCGGAGCCGGAAAAAGGAACTTCCCCTGGATACGGAAATGACCGCCGGCATCATTGATACGAAGGCGGAACTGGAAACAACGTTGGAGCACCGGCAGTTGATGGAGGCTATCGCTTTGTTACCTGAAAATCAAAAGCAGGTAATCGTGCTTAAGTTTATCGAAGGGCTGGATAACCGGGAAATTGAGCAGATTATCCGGAAAAGCCAGGGGGCCATCCGGATATTACAGATGAGAGCGCTGGACACGCTGCGGACAAATTTCGGGAGATTAAGCGGGTAGAAATGGGCAATAACCTGGCCGGGGTTCTGGAAGAGTGCATTGTCAGGCTGCGCCGGGGCGAGTCGATTGATGATTGCCTGGCCAGGTATCCGGAAATGCGGAGCCAGCTTGAGCCGCAGCTGAATATGATTGATTCCGTCCATCACCTGCCCGGAGTAACCCCGTCGGATAAGTTCAAGAGTGCCGCCAGGGCACGCCTGATGAGCAGAATCCGGCAGCAGTCCGCTCAGGAGAGGGAGTCAAAGACGGGAACCACCCTGATTGACGGACTGAGGGTGCTGGGCCGGAATATATGGCAACCGGTTCTTCAGGCCAGAAAAGTGACCGTTTCGGTAACCGTGGCGGTAATATTAATTTTAGCCGTCGTCCTTTCAGGGGTACCTTATTTTACCTCCCCGGCTCCGGCCTTAGCCTCGCAAAGTACCCTCAGTATCCTCTCCGGAACCGTCGAGATTCAAGAACCGGGCGCCAGCCGAAGCCAGCCGGGCAGCCACGGGGAGATTTTAGACGTCGGTACGCGGGTAAAAACCGGTTTGGATTCCCATGCCCTGCTCACCTTCTTTGAAGGCAGCACTATTAAACTTGAACCTGATACTATCGTGGAAATCCAGGAATTGGAACTTGCCGACGGACAGCCTAACACCATTGTGCTGACACAGTGGCTGGGACGGACGTGGAGCCGTGTGGTTAAGATGACCGACTCCGGTTCCCATTACCGGATTGAGACACCGACGGCCACGGCGATAGTCAGAGGCACCCTCTTCAGCACCGAAGTGACGGAAACAGGTGTCACCAGGGTAGCCACCACCGAAGGGCTGGTCAGTGTGATTGCGCAGGGTGAAGAAGTATACCTGCCCGCCAATCTGCAGACGCG
>CBDUSH010000118.1:0-5472 GCA_965369965.1 uncultured bacterium
GGCTGGGCTTATGCTATACTCTGAACCGTAATCAGGCGGGAGGCATCAGATGACTAAAACGCGAGCGGGCATCATAAATGTTACCGGCTACGCCGGTGTCGAACTGGCTCGCCTGCTGCACGGTCACCCGGAGATTGAACTTAGCTCGGTGACCGGACGGAGCGCGGCAGGGCAGGCACTGGGTAAAGTTTTTCCGCACCTCGGCGACATTGCTTTAACCATCGAACCCGGTTTGGGAGAAGTCGATATTGCCTTTTCCGCCCTGCCCCACAAGGAGAGCGCCGCCGAGATTATCCCTCTTCTGGAGCGGGGAATCAAGGTGGTAGACATCAGCGCTGATTTCCGGTTGCAAGAGGCGGCGCAATACCCGGAATGGTACGGTTTTACCCACCCGGCGCCGGAACTGCTGACGAAAGCGGTCTACGGCCTTCCCGAGATACACCGGCAGGAGATCGCCGCATCATCGATAATCGCCAATCCGGGCTGCTATCCCACCGGAGCCATCATTGCCCTGGCACCGGCGATGCGGGAAGGGCTGGTCGAACCGGGCATTATCATCGACAGTAAATCGGGAGTGTCCGGAGCCGGCCGCAGCCTCTCTTTGACTACCCATTTTTCCGAGGTAAACGACGACGTCAGCGCCTATGCCCTGGGCGGGCACCGGCACCTGCCTGAGATTACCCAGGAACTTGGACGACTCGGCACGGAAGCCCCGGTTATCACTTTCGTTCCACACCTGATACCGATGACCAGAGGCATACTGACCACCGGCTACGCCACGCTTCTCCCGGGAAAGATTGCCGCCGGCGAAAAGGGTATCGAAGAGATACGCCAGCTCTACCGCGATTTCTACGCGGACGAGCCTTTCGTCAGGGTAACGGAAACGCCGCCGCACACCAAACACACCTGGGGGAGCAACTACTGCCTGGTTTTTCCGACTATCGATTTGAGGACGGGCCGACTGGTGGTGATAAGCTGCCTCGATAACCTGGTGAAGGGGGCCGCCGGACAGGCCATCCAGAACATGAACTTGATGCTGGGACTGCCGGAAACCACCGGGCTGCAGGCGCTAGCCGTTTTTCCCTGAAGTTTCCCTCTCCACCAGTTCGCCATAGGCCCCCATCAGCCTTCGGGTAATTTTACCCGGTTGGCCGGAGCCGACGGTCAGCGTCTCTCCGTCTGCTTTCCTGATCCTGACCAGAGGCATGATTTCCAGCACGGAATTAGTCAGAAACGCTTCATCGAAGTTTTGTATATCAACCTGTTTTATGTCAACTTCATGGCTATCGATGGCCAGAGCACGAGCCAGTTCCATTACTACTTCGCGGGTAACTCCGGGCAGGATACCGCTGACCACCGGCGGAGTCAACAGGAGTTCCCCTCGCACGAAAAAGAGGTTACTGATGCTGCCTTCGGCAATAAGTCCCTGTTCATTCAGGAGCAAGGCCTCATCCAGTCCGGCTCTCTCCGATTCCATTTTCGCCAGGATACTGAGCAGATAGTTGGTGGATTTTATTTCAGAAAGCACCGAGTGGCTCTGCCGGCGCAGCGAAGCAATACCGGCCGTGTAACCCCGGGTATAGACGACAGGGGGCGGGGGAGAGTAAGGAGTGGCGGCAACCAGCACGGTGGGAATAGTGTGATCATTGACGCCGGGGAACGAGGTCACTTCCCCCCGGGAAACAGTGAGGCGCAGGCGGGCGTCGGTTAGTCTATTGGCCGCCAGAGTATCGGTACACGCCCTGCCCAGGTCAATATCGGCCAGTCCGTCGGCCATACCGAGGATACCGGACGAGTCCATCAGCCGCTGCAGATGGCGGTCGAGCCGGAATATTTTGCCCCGATAGGCGCGCATGGTCTCAAACAAACCGTAGCCGTAAAGAAAACCGTGATCGAAAGCCGATACCCTGGCCTGAGAACGCGCTACCAGCGAGCCGTTGAGGTAGACTATTTCCGTCACAGTGATTTACTCCCTGTTTTTGAATGCGGCGCGGGCAGACTTAAAAAATTAGCCAGGATATTCTGTCCTTTATCGGTCAGGATGGATTCGGGGTGAAACTGGATGCCTTCGACGACGTCAGTGTCATTCCGGACAGCCATAATCTCTCCGCCGGCGGTGTGGGCGGATGCGGTCAGTGAGTCGGGCAGCGTCCCGGCATCAATGATCAGCGAGTGATAGCGCCCCCCGGTCAGCGGCGACGGCAGCCCGGAAAAGATTGTTTTTTCATCATGAAAAATGAGTGAGGTCTTGCCATGCACCGGGGTTTCCGCCCGCCGGATGACGCCGCCGTAAACATAGCCGATGCATTGATGTCCCAGACATACCCCCAGGATGGGAATCTTTCCCCGGAAATAACGGACGACGTCATTGGAAATACCGGCTTCGAGGGGAGTACAGGGGCCGGGGGAAATGATGATGTGACTGGGCGCCATAGTCGAAATCTGCTCCAGAGAGATGCAGTCGTTGCGGAAAACTACCGAGTTCCAGCCCAGTTCGCCCAGGTACTGGACGAGGTTATAGGTAAAGGAATCGTAATTATCAATTACCAGAATCACTGCCGCGTCTCCACCATTACCCGGGACGACAAGCCGAGCGCCTGAATCAGCGCTTTGGCTTTATCCAGCGTCTCTTCATATTCCGCCTCCGGCTCAGAATCGTAGACGATACCACCACCCACCTGGAAGTAAGCCTTCCCGTCCTTTACCAGAAAGGTGCGAATGACGATATTCAAGTCCATGTCACCGTTAAAGCCGAGATAGCCGATGGAGCCGGTATAGACGCTGCGGCGAGTAGGCTCCAGTTCGTCGATGATTTCCATCGCCCTCACTTTAGGGGCACCGGTGATGGAGCCACCCGGGAAGGAAGCTTTAAGCAGATCAATGCGGTCTTTATCCTCACAGAGCCTGCCTCGTACGGTTGAAGTCAGGTGAAACACGGTGGGAAACGTCTCCAGCACCGCCAGTTCGGTTACGCCGACCGTTCCGTAACGGCAGACGCGGCCAATATCATTGCGCTCCAGATCAACGATCATGGTATTCTCGGCTCTATCTTTAGCGCTGGCGAGCAACTCTTCGGCCAGGGCGCTGTCTTCCGCCGGCGATTTGCCACGAGGCCGGGTTCCTTTGATAGGACGTGTTTCCACCCAATCGCCCCGTACCTGGAGATATCTTTCCGGTGAAGCGCTGATAATACTTAAACCCTCAAAATCAAGATAGGCGGCAAAAGGAGCCGGATTGATACGGCGCAGACGCCGGTAGAGCTCATACGATGGTAGGCGCAGGTCGGTCTCAAATCTCTGGGAGAGGTTTACCTGGAAGATATCACCGGCACAGATATATTCGCGGGCGGTTTCCACGGCACGAATGTATTCCTGATGAGAGAAATTGGACTTGAGCACGATATTATCTACCCCGGATACCGAGGGTATCGCTTCATTAAGCGTGCGCGGTGTCCCTTGCAACAGTCTGGTTTTTATTTCCTTCAGCCGTTCCGCAGCTTTCTGTTCTCTCTTTTCCTCAGCCAGTTCCGGGAAACCGGTGGAGATCAAGTATTTTCTGCCCGTAGTGTGGTCAAAGGCGAAAACCACGTCATAGAAAGCCAGATAGCACTCGGGGCAATTTAAGTCGTCAATCGTGGTGACCGGCAATCGCTCAATAAAATGGCACAAATCATAACTGAAATAACCGACTGCCCCTCCGGTCAGAGGGACGTCCGGCGGGCCTCCGTCCAGAGAATAGGTCTTTAACAGTTCACCGGCCACATCGAAAGGGTTGCCGTGGCGGGTTTCCGAGGTATTTTCCCACTGCAGTGAGATTTCATTGTCGTGACTGCGCAGTACCAGAAAAGGATCGCTGCCCATAAAAGAATAACGTCCCAGTCGGGCCGGGTCCATGCCGCTGTCCAGCAGGAACGAGAAAGGACGCCCCCTGAACGTCTCAAATAACGAAGGGACATCCGCCTGGGTTTGAATTTCCGATATCAGAGGACAACGTTTCATTTTACAGATTATTCCTTGACCGATACTACTGAGATTATATACCGACAGAGCCCTTTTTGGAAAACAGCCGGCTACGGGTAAGAACCTGAAAAGGTCAAGGTAATCAAGTTTGGCAAAATGGGGCATAATTCCGGGCATCGGCCGGCATTGTCTCTTAAGGGGGGCTCTGTTATTATTTAAGTCAATGAAAACAACTCCTGGCGACAACCGCACCGTTGGCGGAACGAAACATTTTCATGGCGTCGACTACATCAAGATTACTGTTTTTGGTTTTGCGCTGAGCGCGTTGTGGCAGAGCCTGCATACCATTATTTTACCGCTACGGTTACTGGATTTTGTCGGTGAGGCACACAAAAATACCTATCTGGGACTGCTTACCTTCGCCGGTCTGCTTTTGGCCATGCTCATCCAGCCAATCGCTGGAGTCATCAGTGATCGCACGGGTATTTCCTGGGGACGGCGGCGGCCGTACGTTTTTTTCGGCACGGCGGTGGCTTTGCTGTTTCTCCCCGGAATCGGTCTGGCGTGGGGTTTTACGGCGTTATTTTTCAGCTACTGCCTGCTCCAGATAAGCACCAACACGGCACAGGGGCCTTACCAGGCATTTATACCTGACCTGGTACCGGAAGGGAAAAAGGGGGTGGCTTCAGGCGTTAAGGGACTGCTGGAGATACTTGGGGGTATCACCCTGATATATCCTTTGGCCGTCTTTATGGACCGCTACTTCCTCGGCGAAGGCAGCCAGTGGTTGTGGCTGGTAATCGGGATACTTGCGGTCGTCCTGCTGGCCGCCATGTTAGCCACCGTCATCACGGTAAAAGAACCAAAGCCAATGCGCCTGTCAAGGATTTCAATATCAGAGGCGCTCCGGCAGACTTTCAAAATCGATTTTCGGAAAAACCGCGATTTTACCTGGTTTCTGGTCTCCCGTCTACTCGTTTTCATGGCCTTTACGACCATCCAGCAGTTCGCCCTTAATTTTCTGAGGGATGTAACCGGCGTGAACAACCCGGCGGAAGCCACGGCCCGGTTTTCCATACTGGCGGTGGTCGGCATGCTGGCGGTAGTTTACCCGGCCGGATTTTTATCCGACCGGATAGGCCGTAAACCGATTGCTATCGGCGCCGGACTGCTGGGAGCTGCTGGAATCGCCTTAATATTTTTCGCGCATGACTATGGCGCGATACTGGGCGCCGCCGGAGTCATCGGGGTAGCCATCGGGGCTTTTAACAGCGCCAACTGGGCACTGGCGACCGATCTGGTGGTTAAGGGTGAGGAAGCCCGTTATCTGGGTCTGGTCAACGTGGCCACGGCGGGTGGGGCCGCCCTGGCGCGCCTGATAGGACCGGTGATTGATTATTTTAACGCTTCTCAGGCAGGCCTTGGTTACCAGGTCATGCTCGGAGCCTGCTTCAGCTATTTCCTGGTCGGTTCAGCTCTACTTACCCGCGTCAAACGACGGGGCTAGCCAAAT
>CBDUSH010000119.1:0-5440 GCA_965369965.1 uncultured bacterium
CGGTTATAAGGTCAGCTTAAGGCCGGGCTGAACAAAGCCCGGAATCTTTATTTCAAACGGAGTCCGACTATATAATACGATTTTTGAAAATGGTATCCTTTGTGGAGACGTGTTATAGATAACAGGGGGTTAAATGTGCTTACCGTATGGGATGCTATTAAATCAAGACGCAGTATAAGAAAGTTCCTGCCTGACGATATACCGGACGAGACGGTGGAACAGATGCTTGAGGCAGCCCGGCTGGCGCCTTCCGGAAGCAACCGCCAGCCGTGGCGTTTTATCCTGACCAGAGACAAAGAAATTAAAAAAGAACTGCGCCGTATCTGCATGGGGCAGAAGTTTATCGAAGAAGCGCCCGTCGTATTTGTCTGTTTCGGCGATATGAGCCGATATTCGATAGATGCCAGGAAAAAGAGACGCCAGGAATTTAAAGATTCCGGTGTCCTGGAGACGCTTTCAGGCAAGGTCTCCGAGCCCGAATATCAGGCGTTCAAGGATGCTGAATCCATCCCGCGGGAGGAACTGATTATCCCGGTAGTCGCCAATACCTACATTGCCATTGAGCATATTGTGCTTATGGCGCAGGCGCTGGGTCTGGCAAGCTGCTGGATAGGCGCCTTTGAAGACGCCACCGAATTAAATCGTCTCTTTAACCTGCCGGATACTTTAATTCCCCTGATTGTGCTGCCGGTCGGCTATCCAGACGGGAAGATTCCTCACCAGCGTCCCCGCCTTACCCGTGAGGATATTTTAATTGAGCCCGAAATTTAACGGTGCAGCTGATTGTCAGGCTAATCCGCGGAGAAGTAAAATGAACTCCGTCATTCCCAGTTCTTCGACTGCGGAGCCTTATCCATGACACGAAACGGTTTCACTCCGGTGACAACTACATTGTGCGTGCCGTCACGCCTTGACAGTTTGCCTCGCACCACCAGGAACGGGGACTTGAATTCGTGCTCCTGGCGCTCATAGACCTGGGGAAAAACCATCAGGGGAATGAGGCCGAACTCATCTTCAAGGGTCATAAAGACCACTTTGCCGTGAGGCCTCTGCCGGCGGATGACCAAACCGGCGGTAGTTACCTCGGAGCCGTTACCCAGTTTGTTTATGTCCCGGCTGGTGCAAAAACCGCCGTTGAAACGTGAACGCAGCCCGGCCATGACATGGCCGGCCGGAAAAAGGCCAAGCATATTGTACTCCTCCTTCATCATCTCCCACTCGCCGGGTGGCTTCAGTTCCACCATGTCCTGCTCAACAGGCAGCGGCAGAGACAGCTGGGTGTTTACCGGACGATATCTCAGACCTATTTCCCACTTCACTTTTCTCCGGTTGCGCTCAAGACTGTCGAAAGCCCCGGCGCCGGCCAGGTTAAGGGCAACTTCTTCGAGGATGCCGGTTCGCTCCAGAAAATCCCCGACATTCCTGAAAGCCCCCTGTTTTTCCTTGCCTTCTGCTATCGACCGGGCGGAAGCTTTCCCCAGTCCCAAAACGTTCAGAAAACCAATACGCAATCTGTCACCTTCGATGGTGCATTTGGCTTCGCTCCGGTTAGCGTCAGGATTCAGCACATGTACGTTGTGCCTCCCGGCATCCTGCTTTAACGTTTCCAGGTTGTAGAATCCCATTGGCTGCTGGTTGAAGATAGCGACAAAGAACTCCAGCGGGTAATAGAACTTCAGCCAGGCCGCCTGGTAGGCCGTTACCCCGAAGGCGAAAGCATGTGACTCGGGGAACATGTAAAGCCCGTTGAATTTCCTGAATATTTTTTCCGCGGCGTCTTCACCGGCGCCCCGGCTCCCGGCCCCCTCGAGGAATTTCCGCCGGTATTGCTCGATGAGTTCCCGGTTATGCTTTCTGCCGAAGGCGCGGCGCATACGGTCGGCATCGCCGGGGGCAAAGCCGGCCACGTCTATCGCCAGCTGGTTTACCTGGTCCTGGAACAGGACCACGCCCAGGGTACGCTCCAGGGCGCGTTTCTCGAGGGGATGGTCATAACCCACCGGTTTCTTGCCGCTGCGCCGGGCGAGGTATTCCTGCACGCCGTTGTTTACACCCACGCCCGGCCTTACCGCGCCTACCTCGTGGGCCATATCAAGCAGGTTCCTTGGCCTGAGCCGGGTTATCGTCTGCATCTGAGCCGAGGATTCCACCTGAAAGATGCCGATGGTATCTCCCCGGCAGAGCATGTCATAAACGGCCTTGTCCTCGAAGTCGATACGGGAGAGGTCGATTCTTTCCCCGGTCCGGTCTTTGATGAGGCCGATTGCCTCCTGAAGCTGGGAGAGAGTGCCCAGGGCCAGAAAATCTATCTTGACGAAACCGGCGTCGTCAATGCTGTCCTTGTCCCACTGGCAGACGTAGCGTCCCTCGATGGCGCCCCTCTGCACAGGCACGATATCCGTCAGTGGACTTGACGAAAGTATCATACCGCCCGGGTGCTGTCCCATGTACTTGGGGAACCCGTCCAGTTCCGCGGCCAGCCTCACCAGATCCTGCCATGCCGGCAGGTCCAGCCTGTCCCTGAAATTTGGCATCTTCCGCATTTTGGCCTCAAGTTTCCGGGCGCTGCCCCAGTCGTTTTGCCTGGCCAGCTGGTCTGTTTCAGTCTGCGGCAGGCCCAGCGCCTTACCCAGGTCTCTTACCACCCCCCTGACCTTATAGGTGGCGATAGTGCCGGTAAGGACGGCGTGCTCCCAGCCCCATTTCCGGTGAGTTCTCAGAATGAGTTCCTCCCGGATGCTGCGGGGGAAATCGAGGTCGATATCAGGCACATTGGTCATAACGTCCGCGGGGAGAAATCTTTCCAATGAGAGGTTGTACTTCAGCGGGTCGATATGGGAAAGGCCGATAAGGTACCCCACCAGCAGGGACACCGAGGAGCCTCGTCCCCTCCCCGGCGGGTTCTCTTCCAGAGACAGGGACGGGTCGCTCAGCCCCTGGTCGATCATCACTTCCCGCCCCAGCTTGATTACCTCGTGGTAGAGAAGGAGAAAACCGGCCAGCCGGTACTTATGGATCAACCGTAATTCCTCTTCCAGTCGCCGGCGCACCCCGGGAGTAACTGCGCCGTACCGCCTTACCGCCGCTTCATGGCACAGTTTTTCCAGGTAGCTCTCCGGTGTGTATCCCTCCGGGGCCGGATAGTCGGGAAAGGTGTAGCTTAAGTCCCTGGTTAAATCCAGGGAACATCGTTCGGCTATTCGCACGGTGTTGGCCAGAGCATCGGGACATTCCCGGAAAAGACTTTCCAGTTCCGGCGGCGGGCGGAGATAAAATTCGGAGTTGGGTCTCCGCTCCCGATGGGTCTCCTCGAGGCTCTGGCAGTGCCGTATGGACACCAGACAGTCCTGAAGCTGGTGTCGTTGCCGAATGTGATAGTGGACATTACCTGCCGCGACCACCCCGGCGCCGGTTTCCCTGGCCAGGGACAATAGCCCCTTGTTGCGCTCGCTATCGCCGAATACCAGATTCTGCTGGAGTTCTATGAAGTAATTATCTTTGCCGAACCAGTCCAGGTATTGATATACCAGGCGGCGGGCTTCAGGGTATTGCTCCCTGATCACCATCTGTGACAGCTCCCCCCGGGGACAGCCGGACAGGACGATTAACCCTGAAGCGTGTTCCGGCAGCCGTCCGGGAGGCAGCTCAGGGTTATTGCGCTCGCCGGTACTATGGGCAGCGGTGATGAGGCGGCAGAGGTTGCCGTAGCCCTGCTTGTCTCCGGCCAGCAGGGTGAGGTGATAGCCGCCCTCAAGGGTTATCTCGGCGCCGGTAATCCCCCGCATCTCCAGAGAGCGGGAAACCTGAGCGAAGCGCATCGCCCCGCAGAGATTATCATGGTCGGTAACCGCCAGAGCCCGGTAACCCAGTTCCTTAGCCCGCAGCAGCAGTTCCTCCAGGGAGGAAGCGCCGTCATGAAAGGAATAATAGCTGTGGCAGTGAAGTTCGGCGTAATCCATATCAGTTTCTCAGTATGACTGCCGGTACCAGCGGTTATCGACAAGGTCTTTGTAAAGCACCAGCCGCTGGCCGGAGGCGAGCCGCACGGCGCAGTAGAGCCGCGATACCGGCTCGCGGCGCCACCACTCGTCGTCGATGCGCCACCTGTCATCGATGGCGGTAATAACCTGCCGCCGCGGCGTTTTAGCCGCGAACGGCAGGCCGGAGGAGGCTTCTTCCACGGCAACCGGTTCCGGCGCGTTTACCGGCCGGTAGGTGTCAGCGCGTAACGTCTTTCCGGAATTCTTGACCATGGCTCGGCTTCCTTTATTCTGAATACCTGGGGGTTACCCTGCCGGAGTTCAAGCTGCCTGATATCTTCCATCAGGTGGTCTCTGCCCCTGACTTCGGTGAAAAGGCTTTTCTGCCGGCCGCGCGGGCAGCCCAGACGGATAACCCTCATGCCCACCTCTTCCACCGGGCCGGGCTGCGGGAAATTCTCCAGGACCCGTTTTATCCGTGAGGCGGCGGTTTTCATATCCATCGCCGGCTCTTTGAACTGGATTTTTCGTTCCCAGTGCTCCGCGCCCCAGCTTTGAGTCCACAAAGCAAGACTGCGGATGCCCACCCCTTTGAAATCGAATCTGGCAAAAACTTTTGAGAGCAGCCCCTCCATAGCCATCAGCATGGCCTCCAGGGAAACTGTCACCGAAGGCAGCGTGGCGCTCTCCTCAATAACCTCTTCCGTCAGACGCGGATACAACGGCGTATCGTCATAACCTCCGGCCAGGTCCCGGATTCTTCCACCCTCCGGGCCGAACTGAGATTGCAGAGGTCCACTAGGCAAAGCCGCCAGCTGCCCGAGAGTGCTTATCCCGAAATCGCGCAGCTTGTTTTTTGTCTTCACCGGTACCGGCAGGACGTCACACGAAATATCCCTGAGAAACGTACCGACGTCGCCGGTCAAAACTTTATGGCCGTGCGGGGGACTGTGCCTGGCGGCCAGGTAAGCCGGAAATTTACCCTCGGCAATTCCTGTCTGAGGGACAAAAATCTCCGGCAGGACTTCCCTCACCGCCCTTATCAGGCGGTCATCGTCCGGGAAAATCAACTGCAACCCGTCAACGCCAAGATAGGCGGTGCCCAGTTCCGAGCCTTCAACCAGCGGGCTTATCCCTTCCATCTCATCCAGAATCCCGTTGAAGGTAGCCCGGTAATAGGGTATGTCCGCCGGGACAAGCTCGGCGGTACCGTACCTGGCAAGGGCCTGCTGGACGGGCATGTCCGGCCGCAAATCTTTCAGCTCAGGTGAATAGTCAAGGACAAGTTTCCGGGAACCATCCCCGCGGGTTATCACCGCCGGGCAGTTTTCCATATCCGGGCGCCGCCGGATTTCGCATCTCATCGGGAAATGCGGCAGCCGGACACAAAGAATCTTCACGCCTAACCTCCATAAGGGCAGAGACTATAATTATATTAGAACATATGTTCTCTTGTCAAG
>CBDUSH010000120.1:0-5396 GCA_965369965.1 uncultured bacterium
TTGAATGGTGCTGCGGAGATGGCGTTGTACTTGATTTTACCCACCGTAAAAAAGGTGAGCTTATTACGGTGGATGATTTGATTCAGGCACTTCATAAAATAAATTACAACCTGAAACCCGGCGACATAGTGTTAATCAGGACTGATTGCTCCAGACACTTTGAGAGGGAAGAATATCAGTACATGCATCCGGGAATGAGCCGGGAATCTACCTTATGGCTGGTGGAGCAGGGAATAAAGGTTATGGGCACCGATGCCTGGGGATGGGATACTTCACTCGATGTGCTGGTGGCGGAATTCAAAAAAGGGGTGCGGGGCAAACTCTGGTCAGCCCACCTTGCGGGAAGAGAAAAAGAATACTGTCACATGGAGAAACTTTGTAATCTGGATAAAATACCTGGCCCCTCCGGTTTTCTTGTCCTTGCTTTTCCCATGAAAATTGAAAAGGCCAGTGGCGGTTGGGTCCGGGCGGTAGCGATTGTTGAACAGTAGCCGGTTGACTATCGTATCATTTGTTCCGGCAGCCACAGGATTAACTGCGGAAAGATTGAGAACAGTACTAACCCTATCATGATAAGGATGACAAAGGGAATTACGCCCTTGATTACTTCCGCCATTGTCAACCCTATTTCCTTTGGCGCGGCGCCTCTAACGATGAAAATAGCCATGGCGAAAGGAGGTGTTAGGAAAGACATCTGCAAGTTTACGCAAACCATTATGGCAAACCATATCGGGTCAAAACCGAGCGCCGCTCCAATAGGCGTGATAATCGGCACCATGATAAAGACGATCCCTATCCAATCGATAAACATACCCAAGATAAAGGATATGAACATGATGGCAAAAAAGGCGCCCCATTTCCCGCCGGGAGTATTTAGAATGAGGTCAGTAACCACTTTATCCCCACCGGCGGCGATAAATACACCGACGAAGGCGAAAGCCATGGAGACGATGATGATAATAAAACCGGTTAGACGGAATGTCTCCAGTGATACTTGGTAGAGCACTCGCAAGCTAAAGCGGCGATAGGCGATAACCAGGAGAACCGATGCCAAGCCACCGATAGAGGCGGCTTCCGTGGGTGGTGCGATACCAAAAAATATAGTACCCAGTACCGCCAATATTAAGAAAGCGGCCGGAAGGAACGAGGTAACCAGCATATACGTTTTTCGTGCAAAGGACATCGCTCTTTGTTCAGGTGGTACCGGCGGTGCAATAGAAGGCTGCAGAATGCTGCGAATGATAATATAACTCATGTATAATCCAGACAGAATAAAGCCTGGGATGAAGGCACCGAAAAACAGCTTGCCTACGGAAAGGGAGGCCATTGGCCCGTAGAGAACAAGCATGATGCTGGGTGGTATGAGGATACCCAGGGTACCGCCGGCGCATACCGCACCGCTGGACAGGCTCTTGTCATAGCCCCGCTTCATCATGGAAGGTAAGGCAACAACGGCCAGCATGGTGATAGAAGCAGCGATAATACCCACGCAGGCCGCCATTATGGTACCGATCAATACGGTCACGATTGCCAGACCACCCCTGAGACCACCCAACCAAACATACAACGCGTCATAAAGTCTCTCCGCAATCCCGGAACGTTCCAGCATGAGGCCCATAAAAATAAACATCGGAGCGGCCAGAAGCGGGTAATTCATGAGTACACCACTCACCGCCCGGGGATAAAGCACTTCGCCTACGTTCATACCGAATCTCAGGAAACCGAATATCAGCCCAAGGGAACCAATGACAATTGCCAGGGGGAAACCGGTTAGAACCCCAATGAATATGCCACCCAGCATTAATGCGGCGATTAATTCCGGACTGATATCAACCATAAACTTTTCCTTTAATCAGCAGATAGAAGTCCCGGACAAACTGGGCCGTGCCCTGAAGGAAAAACATAATGAATCCGATGGCCACAATTGTTCGAAATGGACCCATTGGAGGATACCAGTAGGTTTCCACCGACTTTTCACCGACTACCCAGGCATTAACTGCCCAGGAAATAGAGCTATCTATAAACATAGCCATCAGGGGCAAGAATAGCAGCAGGTAGCCGAAAGTATCAATCCCAGCCCGGGTACGCGGTGAGAATCGAGCATAAAGAACGTCTATCCTGACGTGAGAATGATGACGCATTGCATAAGCCCAACCCATGGCAAACATGGTACCGCCAAGCATCATGCTTAACTCGTAGTTCCACATTGTCGGTGCGTTGAAGACATAACGCATGATAACTTCTAAAGATACCAAAGCAACCAGAACAGCAGCCAACCAGCAAAAGATTTTGCCAGCCTGGTCACTAATCGCGTCAATAGTTCGGATAATTACTTTCATTAATACCATGCCCGTGCCGGATATTTAGACAGGGTCCCCTCTCCTGATAATATCATCATTATAATCAGGAGAGGGGAATTGGTCAATGTTAGAACAGACCGGGGTACGTATCTTCCATACCACTCTTGAAGGAGCGGGCAGAGTTCAGTACTCTGGCATAGAAAGCATCTTCGGCAGCTTTCTCGTCATAGAACTCTATCGCTACCGCCATCATGGCGTCACTTATGGACTGGGAGGCCGGTTCCACGGAGACTCCGTAGTCCTGGTAGAATTTAATCGCTTCCATGTCTTTCCTGGTTATGTCAGACAGATAAGCTATGGTCTCTTCCCAGGCCGCGAATTCGAATATCAGTTTAAGGTCATCCGGCAATGCCGCCCAGGCGTCTTTGTTTACCGAGTACGTCAGGTACTCACAGGGCTGGCGGGCAGCGGAAAGATACATGTAGTCAATGATTTCATAGCTGGCAATGGTGAAGTCCACCGCCGGAGAACTGAACTGATAAGCGTCTACCACGCCACGCGATACCGCTTCATACAGCTCACCGCCGGGTACTGACATAACAGATACGCCCATGCGGGAGAAAATTTCTCCGTCATCACCAGCCGTGCGCATCTTTATTCCTACTAAGTCTTCGGGTGTATTTAAGGGGATCGTGGAACTGAGGAAGATTTCCGGAGTACCGGTCCAGCCGGGGATTGCTTTAACGTTCAATCCTCCGGTGTCCAGCATCTCCTGCAACAAATCATTCCCCTCACCTTTCATCCAGAAGAGCATGGCCATCGGTGACAGGCCGCCAACGTAGAAGTTAAACAGACCTGCGGCGGGGAACCTCTCTCTCCACCAGGAAGTGGAATCATAACTGAAGTCCAGAACGCCGGTATCTACCGCGTAGACCTCGTCCGATGCCGGTACAATGGCCCCACCCGGATGAGTTTCGAGTTCCCAGCGTCCTCCGGAAGCAGCCGTAACCTTACGGGCAAACCGGGCAAAACCTTCGTACATTGCCTGTCCGGCGGGATTAATGTGCTGTCCGGTCCATTTAATCACCTCGGCCGGTTGGGCCGGAGCCGGAGCGGGTGCCGGAGCTGGAGCGGGTGCCGGAGCTGGCGCCGGAGCGGGAGCTGGCGCTGGAGCGGGCTCTGGAGCGGCGCACGCCGCCACAAGACTAAGAATAAATACCAATACTACGGTGATTAGAAGTGCTTTCGTTTTCATTTGTCTACCCTCCTGTTACTGAATTTACGTTCCGTCCCGTTATTTCTAATACTTAAAATTCTCACCTCCTTTGTTCATTAGTGGGTGTTCACCTATTATAATGGGAAAGGACACAGTCAGTTTTACTGTGTGGGCGAACTCTACAGAAGTCTCTGATACCTATACTGTCTCTCCCCAGATATTTAATACTTAGAGCCGGCGCGTGAGGCTTGTTTTATTTTCGCGGGGTGCCACTTGCCCGATTACGCTAAAGCAAGCACACGGGAGGGGCCAGCACCGATTATCCAGTGTTGAGTATTTAGCTTTATTTCCCCTGGCAGAGCCCGCTGACGTTAATTCCTTAACTAAAAACATCTCGTTATATCCGCAACTAGTCGAAAAGATTTAGATATTTTGATTGTTTCCTCACCTGATACATAAACTTTCAATATTACAAATGGTAAAATCGTATGTCGGTACGCTGGCGCATATTGCTGCCATTGCCTTTTCGTGTTATCGTCCATGTACCGTTGTTCTCGGCATCCCGATCTTGGGAACGACATCAGAAATACTCAGTTCGGGCTCGTCGTAGGAACAACTTTGCAGAATTACCACTGCTTTCAGTAAGGATGTAACAGAAATGGTGGTGTTTGAGGGTCCTCTGCTGTTGCTAATTACCATATCGTAGGCGAACTTCCCGTGTGATTGATAGCTTATTTTATGCTATCGATATTCTCGTGTCAAGACATTCTTATATTTCTTGTTAAATTCGGGAGACAGGTTTCTTTTCTCCTTTGGTTTTGGGTAATGGCGAGAAAAGGGAACGGGTGCCGTTGCCTTACAGCATGCAGTTACCGCCGTCAACATGCAGGCTCTGACCGACGATGTATGACGCTTCGTCTGAGGCCAGAAAAAGTACGGCGGCGGCTACTTCTTCGGGTTGGCTTAATCTGCCTAATGTTACCTGTTTCAGTATCGGTTCAAGGTGCCTGGGGTCTTCTTGTTTCAGCAAACCGGTATCAATAGTACAAGGGGAGACACTGTTAACCCGGATGTTGTAAGGCGCCATGGCTACGGCAAGCGACCGGGTAAGGGAGATGACTCCGGCCTTGGCCGCGCTATAGACCACCGCCATCGGTCTGGGTTGTCTCCCGGCGACGGAGGCAATATTGACGACCCGGCCGTATTGCTGCTCCACCATGTAAGGCAGGACCTCACGGCAGAAACGCAGCGGAGCCATTAAATTAATATCCAGGCTCTTCCGCCATAGTGCCTCGTCAGTATCCAGGAAATCCAGACTTTCCGTCCAGCCCACGTTATTGATCAGAATATCAATTCTGCCCAATTCCCTGATGACCCGGTCAACGGCATTTTTTACTTCCTGCCCTACCGTCGCATCCATTTTCAGGGCCAGGGCGCTACCTCCCTGGGCTTCAATTTCGGCCGCGGTGTTTTGCGCGTTCTCTTCGGAAATATCCATAATTACGGAAATGCCACCCTCTTGGGCAAAACCTCGGGCGACCGCTCTACCCAGGCCACAGGCACCGCCGGTGATGACGACTACTTTGCCTTTAAATCTCATCTTGTCTCCTCCAGGTTTTAAGGTTTGAGTACCACCTTTAACTGGTCCGGGTCCTCGTCGGCGACGCGGAAGGCTTCGGTCACTTTTTCCAGGGGAAAGGTGGCCGTGATGAGCGGTTTTACCTGTACCAGGCCGTGCTGCATCACCTTCAGACAGTCAGGGCTCCACACCTGAATCTGCTGCGGGTGATAATGCCGGAAGGCGACGGAACGGATGTCCAGGGATTCGTGGTGCCAGCGTTGGAAGTTGTCTATGGTTATCGAGTGGAGAAAATCACCCT
>CBDUSH010000121.1:0-5387 GCA_965369965.1 uncultured bacterium
TAGTCCAGCGGCGCCGGTATCTCCGTCAACCCGTTATCCGCCATCATTGCCGCCACGGCCGTTGAAACGAAGTACATCTCCGTCCTTCTCGCTTCCCGCCCATTACCCGGATATTCGGTCGCCAGGGCCACATCCGACCCGCCAAACTGCCGCACGGTGCCGTCTGTCTCCACCGTATAGTAATATCTGGTGGCCGGCAGCTCCAGATAGTTGGCGCTGTCAAACCGGGTGGTGTTATCGGCCGCTATCCGGTCATGCTCGTAAAGCACGTACCCCGCCCTCGGCGTCCCTTCTCCGGTGTAACCTTTGTCGGCCGTACTGTAATCCGGAAAACCGGTTTCCCCGGTAGACCCCATATCACTGGTGGCTACGCCGCCGGCATAGTCCAGCGGCGCCGGTATCTCCGTCAACCCGTTATCCGCCATCATTGCCGCCACGGCCGTTGAAACGAGGTGAAATTCCCCTCTTCTCGTCTGCTCTTCGGCTTTGATAACCAGTTCCGTCTGGGAGATACTCAGTTTTTTCAGTACCATCGTCTTGAGCGTCAAACCCTCATCCAGGTCAGCAATGAAAGCCGCCACGCTATCCGGGTCACCCACCACCTGGATATTATGTACCGGCAAAACCTGATAGGTCTCCCCCCCTATCTCCCGATTTTCCGGGGCGCCCGGGGAGGGAATATTAAATTTATTCGCCGCCACCGCAACATCAATGCCATGTGCCAAGGCGATCTCAACAATCTTCTCCAGGACTTTCTGTACCGTAATCGGCGCCAGAGCACTGTTTACGGCATCATATTCCTCCCTCAATTTTTCGTCACTGGGCAAGGGCTTGGAGACCACGGCACTGGTCTGCTGGATTTGTTCCTCCAGTTCCTGTTGCTTTACCCCCTGCTGCCAGTAGAAAAAACCGAGGGCAAAATAGGCAACCAGACAGATACCAATGACAAGCAGAAACCCCATTCGGCGTATTCTGGCCAGAAATTCATCCATAAGCCTTTGTCTTTCCCGTCTCCGTCGCTCTCAATACGTAGCAGAAATGATACTCGCTCTTTGCCTGTTCAGCGCTTTAACGCCATCTTTCCCGCAGCGCTTTCTGCACCTTCTCTTCGACTGTTTCTTCAATCGCCTGGTTTATCGCCTCTTTCCTTTCCGGTTTCTTCTTCCTCTCTAATTCCAGCAGTCGGGCTTCCATCTCTTCCTGGTAGTAATCCTGGTACAGTTGCCTGCCCCGTCTCCATCCTACCAGCCAGACCATTGACAACCCGAAAATAGCCACCGGCGCCACCACCTCCACCCCAATACCCTGGAACAGTAAAATTATGACGATAATCAAAACGGCAAATAAAAATACGGCTACATTCAGGTCCCACCGGGCAACCCTGGCCCTCTCCGTGGCGCGTCTTTTGACCAGTCGTTTGCTTTCCTCATTCATTTCATCCGGTACTTCAGTTTGCTCCACATTGTCCCTCCTTTCACCTTATTATATCCCTTTTACCGGCAGGATATTTCCCGCTGACCTGATTACTATTTTGTGACCTATAACCGGCAAAAGGCTGTTGCTGGATAACTTCCTTGCGGCTGGCTATATCGACTGTCCATACTTTAAAAACGCCGGTTTTGATTTTGCCTCTAATATAAATCAGGCAAACTACCTCATAGCGGCTAAAAGGCGCCGGTAAGCGTATACATTGGCATGATTACCGACATGGCAATAAACCCGACCAGCAGCGCGATGCCGATAGTGCTCAACGGGCCGATCATGCCCACCATGGTGGTTATTTTCTCTTCGGCAGAAGCTTCATAGAAATCGGCGACCACCCCCATGGTGAAATCGAGGGTATTACTTTCCTCCCCGACGGCCACCATCTGCACCAGCAGCGGTGGAAACAAGCTCTGCTGGGCCATCGGAGCCGCCAGCCCCTCCCCGAGTACGAGCCTCCCATTGATATAGTCCAGGGCGTCACGGAATATTATGTTAGTAGTGGTATGTGGGAGCATCTCCATTATCTCCTGTAACTTAAGACCCGTCCCCACCAGAACTGATATCGTCCGGGCAAAACGCCCCAGCTCGGACATCAGCGCCGGAGGGCCCAGAATCGGCATCAAAAGACGTGCCTTATCCAGCAGCCGCCGTCCGGTAGGCTGCTTCACCATCCAGAGAACCAGGGCGACCACCACCACGGCCCCAACTAATATGTATAGCGTGTAGTTAGTGGTGAAAGAGGACACGGCGATAAGGATCCTGGTGGGTAAAGGCAGGTCGGCGCCCATTGAGGTGAACATATCCAGCAGCTGGGGCATGACCACTGTCATCAGCAGGACAATGACAACGGTAGCGACACCCATTATCATCATCGGATAACTCAGTGCTTTACTCACCTTTTTAGTTAATTCGGATTGTCTCTCCAAATAGGTAGCCATTTGCAGTAATACCGTCTCCAGGTTCCCGGTTTCTTCTCCGACCGCTATTGTCCTGCAATAGATATCACTAAAAGCCTTGGGGTGCTTGGAGATAGCTATCGAAAAAGAGACCCCGGAACGGATATCGTTAACGATAGTGCTCTGGATACTCTTAAAAGCCCGGCTGCTCGTGGCCTGCGACTGGAGGATATCCATCGACGGCAGGAGTGATATCCCGGACCTCAACAGGGTTGCCAGTTGACGGGAAAAGATGACCACATCTTTAATTTTTACGGTAAATAAAGAAGGTAAAGCTTCTTCGAGACTGAACATGGAAGGAGCGATGTGCACATGGACCGGATTAAGGCCCTTTCCGATGACGATTCGCTCCGCCGCAATCTCACTGGTCGCCTTAACATTACCCTGAACCGTCTTACCGTGAACGGTCGTGGCCACGTAGCGGTAAGTGGGAATTTTCTCCTTTTTGGAGGAAATATCAGTTTTACCAGCCATTATTCTTCCTCAACTGATAGAGAAAACATTCCGCAATACTTCCTTGGGGGTAGTGATGCCTGACTTCACTTTTAACATACCATCGTGCCACAGTGACAACATGCCTTCCTTAACGGCCTGGGCGCGCATTTCGTCAGAACCGGCACTCCTCACAATCATTCTCCGGATCGACTCGGTCACCAGCAGTACCTCGAAAATGCCGCTTCGCCCTAAATAGCCGGTACCGGCGCAAAAATTACAGCCGGCGCCGACATTGAACTCTGGGCGCTTTTCGTTCAGTTCTTTCTCGTAGGCTTCTCTCTCATCGGGGGCCACTTCGACCGACTGAGAACAATAAGGGCAAATACGCCGTACCATACGCTGGGCGACGACCCCGACCAGTGCCGATGCCATTAGAAATGGCTCCAACCCCAGGTCTACCATGCGGATAATCGTACTCACCGTATCATTGGCGTGCACCGAGGATAGTACCAGATGTCCGGTCAGGGCGGCCTGAGTGCCGATTTGAGCGGTTTCGGCATCACGTATCTCCCCTACCAGAATCACATCCGGGTCGAGCCTCATGCAAGCTCTCAGTCCGGTAGCAAAGGTGACCCCCGCCGTTGGATTAACCTGCATCTGGTTGATATTCGCAAAATGGTACTCCACCGGGTCTTCGATAGTGATAATTTTACGCCCCACATTATCGAGCTGATTAACGGTGGCGTATTGAGTAGTCGTCTTACCTGAACCCGTCGGCCCGCTGATAAGTATCATGCCGAAAGGAGATTTCACCATCCGGTCATATCTTGCCAGAACTTCAGGCAGAAAACCAATCTCCGGCAAGGGCAGAAAGGCGAAAGACTTGTCTAAAATCCGCATTACGGCCATTTCGCCGTAAATAGTGTTTGAGGTAGCCACCCGGATATCCACTGCCCTGTCTCCCATATCAAAGGTAATCTGACCATCCTGGGGGCGGCGGCGTTCCGCAATATTTAGCCCGGCCATGATTTTCACCCGGGAAAGTAACGGGGGGTGGACGCTCAGAGGCAGAGCCATGACTTCAGTCAAAATACCATCGATTCGATAGCGCACACGCAGCTTATCTTCCTGTGGCTCAATATGCACATCAGATGCCCGGTCCCGTACCGCCTGCTTGATAAGCAGGTCAATGGCGCGCACCACCGGAGCCTGGGCAATTGTTTCCGCCGAGACCCGTGTCTCCCGGGTAGCCGCACCGCTGCGATAACGGGTCGGGATTTGGCTGAGCTGCTCCTCAATCTCGCCGCCAATTCTATAGTTAAGGTCGATAGTTTCCTGAATATCCTGGGAGGTACATATCACCGGTTCTATCCGTTTCATGGTCACTGCCGCCAGGTCTTCAATCGCCTCAATATCTCTCGGGTCCTCCATAGCCATTATCACCGAACCGTCGGTGGTATCGACCGGGATAACGCCATACTTCCGAGCGGTGGACTCGGGAATCAGCTTTACCGCATCTGCCTTAACCCCTTCTTTCTTCAGGTTGATAAAAGGAATACCCAGTTGCAGCCCGGTAAAGAAGGCCAGTTGCTGCGGTGAAACTAAACGCTGCTGCAGCAAGATACGGTCAAGCCTCTCGCCGCTCTTATCCTGGAGCTCCAGAACACGCTTGAACTGCTCTTCGCTGATAATCTGCGCCTCAAAGAGCATCCTGCCTAATTCATTTTGCGAACTTACTTCCTTCGCTGCCATTTCCCCTTCTCCAACTGGCCAGGAGTACTAACGTTTAATGGATAAACGTTATCCCCGATAGTCGTTCTTGTCAATCCGTTTTAGCTCTTTTTCTCAAAGCCAGATTGATGCTCCTTACTCCTTTTTTACCGCTGATAAAACCATCTCTCTCCGGGCGTTCCGGGACTACGTCCGCCTCCGGTATTTTGGATGAAAGCACGCTAATCAGAGCGATTGGCTTATCCAGTGCCACGATAATAGTAGTGCCGCGTTCCCAGGAACCACTGGTGCGGACAAATTTTATCTCCGGGGTCGTCTGTAAATAGTTATATAATCTGGCCACCATTTTGGGATCAACCGGTTTGGTGATGGTCAGTTCTACTTCACCGGTGTAGAGCGATTGGGTATCCTGTTTTGATAGAACAGCTCTGGGTTGTTCCGGGGAGCTCGCTACTTCGACGAGTTGTCGCCCCTCCAGTATGGATTCTATAACCCCTGCGGTACTGGACTCTCCCGTTTCCGAAGGCAGCTGGGGAGTTTCCTCCACTGGTTCTTCAGTAGTTTCACTCTGGGCCTGAGCCGGTAAACCGGTTGTCTCTCCGGAAGTTTCCGTTGCCCCTTCCAAAACTTCCGAATTCTCCGGCAAGGTTTCCGGTGCCTCTTCTGAAATTTCCGTTACCCCTTCCGGAGTTTTCGTTTTTTCCTCCGAGATTTCCGTTGTCTCTTCCGGGACTTTCGTAGTCCTCAAAGTTTCCGTTGTCTCTTCCGGAACTTTCGTAG
>CBDUSH010000122.1:0-5281 GCA_965369965.1 uncultured bacterium
AGGATCTGACGATGCGCCGGTGTTAGGAGACATATTGGCTCCACCGGCATCGACTGTTGTCACAGTGAAGTCGACTACCGTCATATTTGTGGTTCCAACGTTATCCAGCGTCAGGGTGGTTGGTCCATAACTGTCTCCCGGTGCCCAACCGACTGGTGATGTCCAAGTGGCGGTCACACTATCAATCGCTTGGGTACCACCAGATAAACTCAGGTCCAGTGTACCGGTGGTAAAAACGTTGCCGGTCGAGGTCTCCGGGTCACTGAAGTAAGCCCAGGTACCGCCGCCGACCAGTCCCATGACCAGCATGGCGGCTACTGTTAAACCAAGTATCTTTTTCATTTTCTCCTCCTTTGGGTATCTATAAGCTGTATTTTTATTATCTGTTTATTCTTTCCGTTATATATTCCGTTATATCCAATATGCGCCACCCCCCTTTTCGTTAGTGTTCGTATTAAGCTTCACTGAGTGCCTCTTTAACTATATCCTTAGCCAGCCAGCCCACCAGCAGGGCTGCCGGAATGATAATCATGATGAACCAGCCCATTTTGGATTGAACGAAGCTGGTCAAATAGCCGACGGAAGGGACCTTGAAGAGATAGACATTTCTCACACTGGAGAGAGAAACCGACCACGGGTCCGGGTCTTCCACGGCGTCACCTTTTGTCGTCAGTGTCCGGCCTTCAACCGACAGTACCCGATGGGTTATCAGTTTTTTATCCTGCTCGTAGGTAATCACGGTGCCCGCTTCTATCTCACCGTTAATGGGTCCGCCAATCGGTCCGGTGATTATCAGATCGCCCATGTGGATGGCCGGTGTCATGCTTTCGCTTCTGACCAGGTATAAGTCATAGCCGGGTACAAAATAGATAAAGGCCAGACCGGCCAGGGCCACACCCAGTAACGCGGTAACCAGCCAGCTAACAATCTTCATCTTTAGATCCATCCCTTTCTTATTTATCCCGTTCATACCCTAATTTATCTTCGCCCGCTTACAGCTATCCTAAATTAGGGCTTACTTCCTTAAAGAAAAATTACAGATGCTTACAAAATCCTTACAATTCCCCTTTTGGAGCGGCTGAGGCCGAAGATACGATGACGTCATGATACGAATATTTTGAATAAAAAATGCCAAACGCCGGTAAAACCGCTTTCCGGTATTTTGAATAAAAAATGCGAAATGACCGCTTTCCGGTATTTTGAATAGAAAAGCGGAATCCCGGATAAAATTCTTTCCGGTATTTTTGAATAAAAAATGCGGGATGACTGCTTTCCGGTAGATTAAATAAAAAATAAGATTCCGCCCCCGGCAAGTTACGGCCGGAGAGAAAGGGGCGGGCGCTTACGCCGGTTTCGCCATCGTGTAGCCGATACCTGATTTGGTCAGGATGACCTGGGGTTTGGCCGGATCGGCTTCAATTTTGGCTCGCAGGCGATGCACATGCACCTGCAAACTGGCGTCAGTCCCCGGGTATTCGTCTCCCCAGAGCGACGCGGCAAGGTCGGCGTAGGTCACCACCCGGCCGGCATTTTCTATCAGCTTATGAAAGATACGACCCTCCGTAGTGGTGAGCGCTATCTCTTTATCGCCGTGACACAATTGGGATGTGGCGGGATAAAAACGAAACTGCCCGTAAACCAGCTCTGTTTCTCCGGGCAGGTAGCTTCCCCGGCGAGTCAGGGCCTTAACCCGGGACATCAACTCAAGCTGCCGGAAAGGCTTGACCATGTAATCGTCGGCGCCCCATTCCAGTCCTTTTACAACATCGGATTCATCGGCTCTCACCGTCAGGATCAAAACGGGCACCGTGGAAAACAGACGTATCTGCTTCAGCGCTTCAAATCCGTTAATATCGGTCAGCCCCAGGTCAAGGATAACCATATCGGGTTTCTCCGCCTCCACCATGGCCACTCCCTTCTCGCCCGAATGCGTCGAGACCACTTCAGTTTCCGGCCAGCGTATCTGGAAAGTGAGCGAGATAGTCTCGACGATTCCCGGGTCGTCTTCGATAATGAGGACTTTCATGGTGTTAGCCCTTCCTCCCCGACTTCAGGCGGCACGTCACTCTCGATGGGCAGGGAAAACCCGAAAGTACTGCCTTCACCCGGCTTGCTCCTAACCCATATCCGTCCGCCGTGAAGTTCGACGAATGTTTTAGAGAGGGACAGACCCAGACCGAGACCGCTGAGGCGTTCTTTATCTCTTTCTGTCCGGTGATAGGGTTCAAATATCAGCTCCTGCTCCGTGGCGCTTATGCCGCGCCCGGTATCCTGGACTTCAACAATCAGATTAGCACCGTCCGGCCAACTTTTCAAGGTTACGGCCCCGCCTTCCGGGGTAAACTTAAAGGCGTTATTCATCAGGTTAACCACAATTTGCCGGAAACGCGCCTGGTCGGCACAGATGATGGGCAGGGAGTCGGGCAACTCCAGACGCAAGGTCAAGCCCATGCGGGTGGCAGTGGTCATTAAAGTATCGGTTATTTCCTGCAGCAAGGCCGCCGGATAGAACGGCTGGGGGTTGATGCGGATTATGCCTATCTCGCTTCTGGCTAATTCCAGAAGTTCGTCAATTCTCTCATTCAGATTGTTGGCGCTCCGGTTGATGTTTTTAGCCAGATTCCCCAGCGGGCCTTCTCCCAACTCCTCGAGCAGCAGCTCGCTGGAAGAGAGCACCGGCGTGATGGGTGTTTTCAACTCGTGCACCAGCGCCCGCGTGAATTCAATTCTTTTCTCCATTTCCGTTTCCAGCTTCTGCCTCAGGTCTTTTTCCTGTTCATAGAGCCGGGTGGTTGTCTCTTCGGCATGCTTGCGTTCGGTCAAATCACGGGCGGCTCCCAGGATACCGATGGCCTGGTTTGCCGAATCACGCAAGAAGTCCAGGACACTTTCCATCCAGAGCGTCGAGCCGTCCTTGCGGACTACCTCAAACTCCTCCGTCCATGACTGAGACGTGTCTCTCCGCGCTGATTTTTCTATGGCCATTTCTTCGTCAAGGACCCGGGTGACGATATCACGCGAGGCGGGGGTGAGTATACTCACCATTTCCCTGCCTATCAACTCCTCGTCATCATAACCGGTAAGACGTGTCACCGAAGGACTTACGTAATTGAATCTCAGGTTCATGTCCAGGGTGAAGATGATGTCACTGGCGTTATTGGCCAGAAGGCGGTAGTGCTCTTCTCTACTGCGCAGTTCGCCTTCGGCGCCTTCCAGCGCGGACAACATTCCGTTAATAGTACCGGCAATAACGTACAGCTCATCCCCGCCTGACATTGATATGCGTGACGAGGTATCACCGGTCTCGGCAATACGATTGACACCTTTGACCAGAGCCGTAAACCGGGAAAAAACCTGTTTCTGTATTATCAGCATCACTATTCCGGCAAGGAGTAATCCGGCGCCGAGTATCGTCAGTATGTAATAAGCGACACTGAACTGCCCGGCCTGATAGAGGTCCCGGGGACCGTCCACCCTCAGGATGAGGACGGGATTGCCGCGGATATCATTAATCAGGGTATACCCGGCAACGTTTTGCGAGTCGAGCGGCCGGACAACCACCGGTTCCCCCTGCCGGAGGGAGTTAATCACCGCCTGAAAACCGGGCTCATTCCGCACCTCATCAATGCGGTAGATGTTTACCGGCAGCAGCGTAATCTGGGACAGGCGGTTTATCTCATCAGCGTCAATATAGCGACCGAAAATCAGTGTACCGCGACTGGGCCCTTCGTCTTCACTGGTCAGGATAGGCAGGGCGACCACCAGCATCGGGCCTTCATCGTACAGCATAACCCCGCTGGTGCTGCTCCGGGTGTCAGCATCGCTGAGGAGGCCCCCTTCGATGAGATAGGATTCCACCCGTTCCGGCAGGGCAACCTCTACCTCGTTTTGCAGGTCAAAAGCCTTACTGAAGACTATCTGCCCCGAGGAGTCGACAAACATCATCAGGTTGAGTCCCAGAGTAATGAAAGTGCCATCGAGTAAATTTGACCGGATATATTCATCATCACGGGTCTCGATGAAAGCGTAAGTGTCATCCCCCGACGCCCAGTCAGCCGTGGTAGTTTCCAGTTCCAGGAGTATTTGCGACAGAGACGCCAGGGCTCGTTCTACATTTTGTCCGGCGTAACGCGCCTCCGTTTCCTCCAGGTTACTCAAAAGGATAAACCGGGAAGTAACGTAAATCAGGATCAGCATACCGAGCAGTGACAGCCCGATAATAAGCAGCGCTTTTTTACGCAGTGTCATTACATTGATACCCCAACCAATTGGCCGAGAACTATTTTAACATGCCGGGATGACCGTTACGGGAGCAAACTAATATTGTAAACGAACTGTTTCGGGTACTACCCCGACCTGAGGTGATAATACCTTCGTATCTATTCTTTGTCAAATGAGCGGAATATATTTCATGGGGAGCGCCCCGGCATCACCCTGTTTTTTGAGCGCGCTTCAAGACGCCCCACCGCCGGCGGTAACGGCGGGTTGTTGCGCTTTTCCTGATATGTGCTAAAATGCTGGTGCAATTACACCGTCATGACGGGGAAGAATAATATGAAGATTCTGATCGTCGAAGACAGCCTGGAAATTATTGACGCGGTATCTCATACCATCGCCTTGAGATGGCCTGAGGCCAGTTTTATCTCGACCACTATGGGGGAAACCGGGATTGAGATGACACGCCGAGAGCAACCGGACGTGGTGATACTGGACCTCGGCCTGCCCGATATCACCGGCTTTCAGGTTTTGCACGATATCAGATCTTTTTCCGATGTGCCCCTGATTTTACTTTCCGTAAGAGGCGATGAAATAGACAAGATTAAGGGGCTGGAGATGGGGGCCGATGATTATGTTGTGAAGCCGTTCTCCCCCGGTGAACTGCTGGCCCGCATCGGCACGGTGCTGCGCCGCCGGCAAATATCACGGCAACGATTTTACAGCGACGATAAGACGTTCATCAGGGGAAACCTGCGGGTTGATTTCCACAGCCGGGAAGTAAGCATCGGCGATAGCCCGTTAAAGCTAAGTCCCAGCCAATACGAAATACTGCATCAGCTAATCATCAGCGAGAATAGTACGGTATCCAGGCAGGAACTCCTGGCAAAGCTGGAGGACCCGGCGGAGGAGACCAACCTCGAGTATTTTGACTATTGCATCCAGAAACTCAAAGAGACTCTGGAAACGGAGCTCGGGCGTCTGGTATTAATCGTGGAAGACGATGGCGATAGCTATAAATTCGTCCTCTAGCTGAGCCGTGCCGTCAGACCGACGGCCGGACGGC
>CBDUSH010000123.1:0-5262 GCA_965369965.1 uncultured bacterium
TTGCAGGCGCTCACTCAGCAGCAAACGTCTGGTATCGTCGAGTCGTCCGGCCACCACTTTGATGAGTCCTTTTAAAACCTCGTAGCCGATATGATTATTCTTCTGGAATAATTCCCTGAGCTGAGCGCCGTTAATGGCGATGACCGTGGTATTTTGCAGGCAGATGACGGTAAAGGTATAGATATATGGCTCAACGACGACCGACCAGCCGGCTATTTCGTTGGTAGCGGCCACGTCAACGGTTGTTTGCCGGCTCGGTTGCGCCGGTACGGCGGGGAGCGTCATCTGTAAAGCGACTTTCCCTTTGGTGAGTACCAGGAGTTCTTCCGCGGTATCGTGCTCCCAGCAGATAGTAGCTCCGGCCTCATATTCTCTCTCCACGGCCAGGGTGGCTATCTTTGCCAGTTCATCGCTGGTAAGGGTGGCAAAAACCGGGCACTTGCGTAAAGCCTGTTTTATGGTCATACTAACCTGCCTTTTTCGATAGCTGTCCGGGCTCCGTGTCCGGGATATCAGGGTAGCGGTATGCGGCGCAACGAAATTCATTCCCGCGGCTACCGGGTTTCTACTTCCGGTGGGGTCGAGAGCGAAAGGAGGCCATCAGTTTACCGGAGATACCGAAAAACATGGCCACCCCCCCGGTCAGGGCGATAAAAGCGCCCGCCGTAGCCAGAAACATGGTGGCGATGAGTCCCAGCCCAACCAGGATCCCGAGGCTCCCCAGGAAGATAACGGCGCCACTCAGGTTCGTCCTTTTCCACTGAACTGGCGCCGGCGGTATCGGTTCGACATTGGCAAAGACAAGCGGGCAGGGTTTTACCGTATCGCAGTAAAGCTCCCGAAGCTTGAGCGGGACACTGGCGGCCAGTTCTTTTTTGGCAAAGGACAGGGCAAGGTCCTGGCCAAAGCTGCTGCCGGGAGGAATCCCCCCTTCCGTGTTGGTCAACAGTATTACCCGTACGTGCGGTATCTCTTCGGAGATAATCTGGGCTGTGTCCAGGCCGCCGGCGCGCGATAAAGGTATGGTATCCAGGCCGATAACATGGGGCAGATAGCTGTCAATGACGGCAAAATCAGGCCTTAATTTCCTGGCCAGCGCCAGCGTCCGGGAGGCGTTCTCCGCCTGGCCGATAACCACTGCCCCATGTTCATCTTCGACCAGTTCTTTGAGGCGATAACGCATCTTGGGATGTTCCGAGGCAACGATTACCCGGGCGACTTGTTTTGACATGACCATACCTCCCATGAGACTACCCTGATGGCTTGTAGAGTGAGGTTAACACATGCAGCAAGGCAGGGGTATCCTCATTAGAGAGGAATTTGGATACAACGAAGTGGGTATTTTCCGGGGCGTATTCTGGTGGAAACGTTTGGCGGCTTACTTAGAACTAAGTATCCAACTTGATAAACCCGTGGCGGATGGCGTACTTGATAAGTTCGGTACGACTGCGAAATTCTAGTTTGGCCATGATATGGGCGCGATGGGTCTGGACCGTGGTCACGCTGAGCACCAGAAGGTCGGCAATTTCCTGGTTGGTATTACCCTCGGCAATGAGCTTTAGGATTTGTCGCTGCCGGCCGGTCAGCCCGCCATAGTTTTCTTCGTTCTGTCCGGCCTGGACACGCTGCAGGTAATCGCTGAGGAGTTTGTTGGCCATGGTGGGATAGATGAAGGCGTCACCGCGGCAGACTGTCCGGAGGGCGGAAATGAGTTCGGCCGAAGAACCACCCTTGATGAAATAACCGGAGGCTCCGGCTTCGAGGATTTTAAAGAAGTACTCATCGCTTTCGTGCATGGTCAGCACCAGGATTCTTGTGTCCGGGTTATCCTGTTTAATCAGGTGGGTTGCCTCCAGGCCGTTCATCTTCGGCATGGTGATGTCCATGAGGATGATATCAGGGTGGACTTCCTTCGTCAGTTCTACCGCCTCTTCTCCGTTGGTGGCTTCGGCGACGACCTCGATATCCGGCTGGGCCTCGATGAGGGTGCGCAAGCCTTCCCGGACGAGGACATGGTCCTCCGCAATCAGTACGCGTATCTTGTCCATTGACGTATCTCCTTCAAGCCCCCTTGCTGCATCCCGGTTTACCCTGACTGGTCAGGGTTTCCGGCAACCGGTATGACCAGCGGGATTTCCACTTTCAGACGAGTCCCTTTGCCTGGCTCGGAACTGATGGTAAAGGTGCCGCCCAGTAAGGCCGTCCTTTCCCGGATGCCTAGGAGTCCCATTGATTGCCTGCCGGTATTCGGCTTGAAGGCGGCATCGACATCAAAACCCCGGCCGTCATCTTCCACTGTCACCGTAATATTACCATTACTGAGGGAGAGGTGCATCCTGACATGACTGGCCCGGGCGTGTTTGATGATATTATGGGTGGCCTCCTGGATAATACGGAACAGGGCGGTCTCCACGGCGGAAGAAAACCTGACGGGCAGGCCGCTGGTCTCGAACTTCACCGGGATACCTTTTTTCTCCAGGTGATTGTGGGTGTATTCCCGGATGGCGCTGACTAAACCCAGGTCATCCAGTACCGAAGGTCGCAGGTCAAAGGTCAGTCTGCGGATATCTTCCAGGGCACGGGTGACCAGTGACCTGGAATTAGCCACCTTTTCTTTCAGTTTTGATTTGCCGGGCGGGAGCATTTCCTCAACCGATTCCATATTCATTATCACGCCGGTCAGGGTCTGCCCGTAATCATCGTGCAGTTCCCGCGCAATCCGCTTGCGTTCTTCTTCCTGGGCGCTGATGACGCGGTTCAGCAGCTCTCCACGCAGCTGCTCTTTTTGCTTGGTTTCCTCGTAAAGGATGGAATTTTCAATTGCCAGCCCAATCTGACTGCCGATGGAATCGAGTAATCGGAAATCATTTTCGGTGAAATAAGGCTCACCGGAGCAGGCGATATTCATAATGCCGAGGGTACGGTCCCTCGATTTAAGCGGGACACAGACAAAATAATCAATATCTTCTCTCAGCGTCTCGTCACCGAGCCGGGGGCACTGCGTGACGTGGTTTACCAGCAGCGTCTCCCCGTGGCGTAATACCTGGTGGCAGGCACAATCGGCCTCCGTCAGACCGGCTTCCCGGCATTCGAAGATCTTCGATGTGCCGATACACGTCGTCATCTCCAGTCGGCGGCCGCCGGCGTCGCTGAGAAACACGCACCCGGCGCTGGTTCGGGTAACTTCGAGCACTTTTTGCAGAGCGGTGGTCAGCACCTGTTTGAGGTTGAGCGATTGGCTGACCGTGGCGGCGATGGAATTGAGCGCCGATAATTCTTCGTTACGTGACATCAGTTCATCCCGCGATATGGCCAGGTTTTCGGTCATGGTGGAAAAAGCGGCGCTGAGCTGTCCAATCTCGTCCCGGCGCCGGATAAGGACGGCGGTTTTGAAGTTACCGGCAGCCACTCGTTGGGCGGCGGCGGTAAGTATCTTGACAGGTTTCACAATGCCCTGCATCATTATCCACACCAGGAACAGAGTCCCGACCAGAACCGTCGCCCCGAGGACAAATAATCTTCTTTCCAGCAGTTGAGTGGGGGCCAGGGCTTCTTCTTCCGTCTGGCGGATGGCGACTCCCCAGGTTGCCGAGGTAAGGGGAGCGAAAGCCAGCACGTCACGGCGTCTCTGGACCTCCTGCCCGTCTTCGTGGCACCGGTGGCAGGTCCGGACAATAGCCTCCCCTTCATTTATCAATTCGGCAAAGCGACCGGGGTGATCGCTCTTTTCGAACGCGGCCGGTGGGGAACCGGGGGTACTGCGGGCCAGGACAACGCCGTTGCCGTCGACAATCTCGAAATAGCCGGTATCACCTATCTGTATCGTCTGGCCGAAAGTGCCGATGCCGGAGCGCTCGATATCAATGGCGCCCACCAGCATCCCGATGATATCCCCGTTCCGGTCCGAAATCGGAACCATGGCCAGAACCACCGGTATTGCCAGCTGCGGGCTGGCAATAAGGTTGGATATGGCCGGTCTGCCTGTGGCCAGTACCTGGTTTATTTCCGGATAGGTGGCCATATCCGCCGTGATCATGGCGTTATCCGGTTCAACCCAGATAACCTTACCGTTATTATCGGTAAGAATGACACCATGTAAGGAGATATCAGATTCGGCAAACGTCTGCCGCAGCGAACCGGCCGTCAGGCGAAACTCTGCCTCTGGAGGGAGACGGTCAATCAAATCGGTAACGCCCTGAAGGTGAGTGAGCGTATGCTCCAGTATTTCGTCCAGATGGTCGGCCATGATACGGGCGATAGTAAGGCGCTCGTTCAACGCCCGGTCGGTACTATCTTTCAACGACTGTATACCCAGCCAGCTGAACAGACCCAATCCCGCCGCCAGTCCCCCCAGTACCAGCAGACTTATTTTTTTCTGTAAAGACAGGTTGGGCAGCGATATCATGATATCTCTCTTCCGCAGGGCGCTTTAGCCGGCTGGTCCATATCCCCCGCGTTCTTGAGAATAAAGGAGTCCACCGGAGAACGGCATATACTCATGAGGAATATGGGAAGATGATAGCACCCGCGGCGGCATTTGTCCATGAGGCAGCGCGGTTCAGGATTAATTCCCGGTCTTTTGCAGGGCCGCCTTTGAGGCTTTCTATACGCTGCAAAACTATATCTTTTGCGGGTTCCAGGACACACGCAGTACGGTCATTGGAAGTATTACCTGTCCATGAAAAATCAAAACTGCTTTCCCGGCATTACTCTAAACCAGGTCCTTTTGGTTAGGCTCAATATGGCACTTATTCCAATACGATACAAGCTATCATCCGTTTGCTTATTGTTCAATCCTGGTTGATGGTGGCGGCGGGTGGTGAGTGGTAGAATAACCTTGAATGAGTACACGGTCATTTGAAAAATAAAGCCGGGCGCCAGGCGTTAGATATGCTTGGGATAAAAGTTTGGATAGACAATCATAATGTCGAAATAACCGGCACGACAGAAGAAAAAGAATGTGTTACCGCGCTGCCTCAATCGGCATAGACGTCCTTGACCATGTTATAATTGGGGATGACCGGTACCTGAGCTTGAAACGGGAAGGCTTTTTTCAGTTTCAGCGGCAGTGACCATACCGCAAACCGGCCGTAATTCACTCTGACCGGTATGGAAAAAGGTCCGGCGATTATGGCGCCTGATGCTTAGGTGTGGACTTTTTAGTGAAAAATAAAGAATCATATTTTCGGGTATCTTCCAGTACTTTGCTTATCGTCGATAGTATCTTCTTTGAGGTAGCCGGTTTTAATATAACGGCATCAG
>CBDUSH010000124.1:0-5184 GCA_965369965.1 uncultured bacterium
AGGGGGATTTTCTCCCCCGCGCAATATCCCCCATCTGTCATTGCGAGGAGCGCCGTGACGAAGCAATCCGGGAGTGGAGCCGGGGGTTTAAAGATAGTCCCCATCATCCCTGGACCATTTGCTATACTCAGGGTGGCATTGATGCCGTTCTTTTAGAGTAAAGCCTATCTCCGGGGAGAGGGGGATACCGGGGGTGAGGTTATCACGTTCAGGACTTGACAATAACCGCTTTTTTTACTATAATTGCTTTAACAAAGCAATATTTAAGTTGGCTGTGATGTCACCACTGGATAACTATTATAACGTCATAGAGGTCAGCCGCCGCCTCAAGGTTCATCCGGAGACGGTAAAAAGGCTCTGCCGGCAGGGGGACTTGCCCGCCGCCAAGATTCATAATACCTGGCTGATCAGCGGTGACATCCTGGACAACTTTGCCGGGACGTACAGCCCCAGACCGGGCGCCCGGAAAAAGCTGATTAAATAAAAAAACCGGAAGGTATTAACCTGAAATAATTAAGAGGACGGATTGGCCAATGAAAAATGGTAAAATCCTCCGCCTGCTGTTAGTAAGCGTTCTATTACCACTGCTGCCGGTAATGCTTGTCGGCGCGCCGGTACTGGCGGCCCCGCTGATTACCCTCTCCCCTGAAAACGGCGCCTCCGGGACGACGGTGACGGTAACCGGCGAGAATTTTGACTCTTACAAGGGTGACAGTATTTATGTTTATTTTGACGGCGTGGAGATGATCGGCAGCCCGCTGACGGTTCCGGGGGCCGGTACTTTCGCCTTCAGTTTCGATATTCCCGACGAAACTGAACCGGGCGGGCATACCATCCGGGTTAAAAATGAGTTTACCACCCTGGCGCTCACCACCTTTACCGTCCCGAAGACTGAAATCAGCCTGGATACCCGGTCGGGCAATATCGGCACACTGGTGACCGTTGAAGGCAAGGGATTCGCCGCCGATAAAGTGGTCACCTTCTTCTACGACAACGGGATAAGGGAAATACTCGGTACGCAGCCGGCCGATTCCGCCGGCGAATTCAGTTTCAGCTTTGACGTTCCGGAAAGCGTCGGCGGGAAGCACCTGATAAGCGTCCGGAACACCGCCGACAATTATGCCGAGGCTGATTTTGAGGTCATTCCCCTGATTGCTCTCGGGCGGATTTCCGGGGCTATCGATGAGATATTGACCGTATCCGGCAACGGTTTCGGCCGCCGCACCGACGTTGCCGTCTACTTCGACAATGACGAGGTATCTTTCGCCAAGACGGATGACAACGGCAACTTTACCATGGCTTCCTTCAACGTTCCGCCCATGCCGCCCGGCAGCTTCGATGTCAGGGTAGAAGACGATGACGAAAACACGGCTAAAGCCGCCTTTACCATTGTCGCCGGAGCCGGCCTTGATAAAGCGTCCGGCAGCGTCGGCAGTGAGGTTATGGTGACGGGAACCGGTTTTGCCCCCGGTGGTGAGGTAATCGTCCGTTATGATGATGCCGCGCTGGTAACCGTCACCGCAGGCGTTAACGGCAGCTTTGAGGCCGCCGTCAGGATTCCGGCCAGCCGGTACGGGGAACACGTTATCGTCGTCACTGACGGAATTATCACCCGCCGGCTCGTCTTTGTCATGGAAGAAGAATCGCCGCCGGCGCCGGGACTGCGTCTGCCGGCCGATGTCAGTCAGGTAAAAGCCGAGGTTTACTTCGACTGGGCGAGAGTTACCGACGCCAGTTTACCGGTGGCTTATCATTTTCAGGTCGCCTCGGACGCCGGTTTCACCATGCTGGTACTGGATAAGAAAAGACTGACCGATTCGGAATATGCCCTGGGCGATGCCGAAATCCTGCCTGCCAACAGCCCCGATGCCCCATATTACTGGCGGGTAAAAGCGGCCGACAGCGCGGCTAATGAGAGCGCCTGGTCGGCGCCCTGGTCCTTTAATGTGCCCGCTCCGGCGGCGCCGGGACTGCTCCTTCCGGAAACTGGTATTAAAGTGGAATCTGAGGTATTATTTAAGTGGGCGAGCGTAAGCAGTCTCACCCCACCGGTAACTTACCATCTCCAGGTCGCCTCGGATAAAAACTTTACCGCCGTGGTCCTGGAAAAAATAGATATGCCAGAAACCGAATTCACCCTGGCCGAAGAGGAAACCCTGCCCGCCGTCAAGAAGGAAGCCCCCTATTACTGGAGAGTCAGGGCTACCGACGGTGCCGGTAACGCCGGAGAATGGTCGGTACCCGGCTCGTTTTACATCGGGTTCAGCTTCCCTGTCTGGCTTATCTTTGTTTTCATCGGCATTGCCGCCGTCGCTGGCGTTTTCATCGCCTTTTTACTGGGGAGAAGAACTGCTTACTATCAATCGGAATAAAACTAAAGAGTTGAAATTGGGGAGGAACAGCATGAAATACGCCAGAATAATACGGATATTATGTCTCGCCGTCATTTTATCCGTCATGGTTTTCACCGTGCCGGTGGCGGCGCAGACCAGGTTTATCGTCATTGACCCGGAAGAAGGCAATATCGGCACCACCATTACCATTGCCGGTGAAGGCTTCAATAAGAGCACCGAAGCAACGGATAGATATGCCATTCTCTATTTCTCCAGCCAGGAATTCTCTACTCTGCATGACATTGATCTCGATACCAACAATGGCGTTGTCACCGAGTATGAAATCGCGGACTCGCTGGTTTATCTGGATTTGGAAGGGGAGTTTTCCACTGATATCGTGGTGCCCGTTGAACTTGATGACGGCGACGATGACATAGACGTGGCGGTGGGTACTTACTATATCTACATCTGTTACTACAACCTTACCTCGCCGCCCACCGTGGCCCCCCGTATCCGGGCGGTGGCTGAGTTTGTCGTCACCGGTGGCGATATTACCCTTGATTACAGCGACGGGCCGGTTGCCACCGAGGTGGAGATTACCGGTGTCGACTTCGCTACCAGTGCCGACCTTGTCGTCAGCTATGACGGCGAAGAGATTGATATCGAAGACGGCGATACCAGGACCGACAGCAGCGGTGAGTTTATCTCCTCAATTCTTATTCCGGAAAGTGAGGCCGGTGACCACACCATCATGGTGGCCGTGTCCGGCAGTGAGGTGGAGGCTACCTTTACCGTTGAGCCGGAGATAATCCTCAGCCCCACTTCCGGCGAGGCCGCCGCTACCGTCAGCGTCAGCGGCACCGGCTTTGGCCGGCGGAGTGACCTTGTTGTCTACTTAGACGGGGCCGGGTTAAAGACCCTGACCACGGATTCTACGGGCAGCTTTGGCGCCAATTTTGACGTGCCCGAACTTGACGCCGGTATTTACGACGTCGAAGCCGAGGACGATGAAGACAACCTGGATACCGCCAAATTCACCGTCACCGTGCCGCCACCCCCGGCCGCCTCGGAACCCACTCCCACCGAACCACCCGCCGGGACTACTCCGGACCCGGTGACGTCAACAACGCAATTTAAGGTCACAACCTCGGAGGGCGCTATCGGCGGCACCATCGCTTTCAGCGGCTCCGGTTTTGAGGAAGGTGATATAATCGTTAAATACGACGGCGAGGAAATCTTTACCACTACCGCCACCGCGGACGGTCTTTTCGTGGCCGTGTTCCCGGCTCCGGTCAGTAAGGCGGGCGCCCACACCATAACCTTCGGTGACGGCACTAACAGTGAGGAGTTTATCTTTACCATGGAGTCGCAGGCGCCGCCGGTGCCTTTACCGCTGATGCCGGAGATGGGCGTTACGGTAGCATGGCCGCTCACTTTCGACTGGAAAGAGGTCGCCGATGCCAGTTTGCCGGTGACCTATACCCTGCAGATAGCCACCGATGACGGCTTCGCGGCGGCTTCCGTGGTACTGGAAAAAACGGAACTGACCGCTTCGCAGTATGCCCTTACTGAAGTTGAAGAAGCCAAACTTTCCGGTCAGGAAGCTCCTTACTACTGGCGGATAAGAGCTGTGGACGGCGCTTCGAACGAGGGTAAATGGACCGGCGCCGGCCAGTTTTACGTCCCCCAGCCCTTCGGCCTGCCCAGCTGGGCGATTTATTCTCTGCTCGGGCTCGGCGGGCTGGTGCTCTTTGCCATCGGCTACTACCTCGGCCGCCGTACTGCTTATTATTAATCAGGATGAAGCAACTGTAACCCTGCCCCCTCTCCCCCCAGGGAGTCTTGCCTCAAATGTCATTCTGAGGAACGTAGTGACGAAGAATCTTCCTCCATCTGTCATTGCGAGGAGCGCCGCGACGAAGCAATCTGGGAGTGAGGCCGGGAGTTCAAAGATACTCCCCATCGTCCCTGGACCCTTCGCTACGCTCAGGGTGACATTGGTGCCGTTTTTTTAGGGCAAAGTCCCCCCAGGGAGAGGGGGAAGGGTTTTCGCCGGATTGAGCGGGGACGTTATTCCTTTAATTCTATCGTGATATAATGGAACGGTATGAAGTTTTTGGCTCTTAAATCACGTATCACCGTGCCTCAGGCCATCTCCTGGGCAATTGTCCTGATAATTCTGGTCAATATCTACATCGACGGCGCTTTCCAGACCTGGGCGATTTATCAGAAAAGCCTTGATTTTGTCGATTTCAGTTTCCGGCTGGTAAAAAGCTGGATTATGCACATGATGTGATCACCGGCACAGTAACATGCCTTGGAATCCCCTCTTTTACCCCCACTGGTCTTGCCTCAAATGTCATTGCGAGAAGGCATAGCCGACGTGGCAATCTGGGAGGTGCGGGGGTCCTTCCCCACCGGACAGATTGCTTCGCCTTCGGCTCGCAATGACCGGCGGATTCAACCGGATGAAAATAGAACTGGCGGCGTGGCATATTGACTATTTCGAACATATATGGTATTAAACAGTCATATCAGACAAGCCATCCTCTTGTGTCAGTGCCAAAATACGCGTAGGAGGAAAAAAATGATTGGGACGATTATTCTGGGAACACTACTGGTTACGGCGGTCGCTTTGGCAGTCATGGTAGTCATTATCTATGGCGTCTGCAAGTTATAGATTATAAAAAGAAACTGACCGGGAAAGCGCTGTCAGGCCAGTCGGTTCCGGCGCCGGTAAACTCGTTCAGAATGCCCTTACAGGTGCATATGGTGGTCTTGGGGCGTCACTTGGTGTGCTGAGCCTGCCCGGAATCTGTTCTTCCGCACCCTGTCCCCTTCTCCCCCCACC
>CBDUSH010000125.1:0-5138 GCA_965369965.1 uncultured bacterium
GGCTTGCCGTAAACGGTTTCAGTACCGGCTAGGAGTTGTGGACTTTATCCAGCTCCTCGTCGGAGACATCGAAGGTGACATTATGCGGAGGCAGTTTTTCGTAGGACATGAATTCGGGCAGCCGGTCGTCGGCCCTGGTAAAGCCGGCCGCGGCATTGAAGGCCCGTTCTTTCTTGATAACGTCACTGCCCAGCTTGACCATATCGTCCAGCGTCCAGTTTGTCCCCAGCACGCCGTTGCACTCTTCAACTACTCCCTCCAGTCCGGAAGCGTCGTCGAGGACGGCGAAGCTGATGAAGAGGCAGTGCCCGCTGCTGTCGAGAATGTAAGCGGTGACGTTCTGGAAATGACGGGCCAGGGCGGACTTATCGGTTTTGAACTGGTCGATATCATCACTTATCCCCAGTATCTCGGGGGAGATGGTATAGCCTGCCGTGTGGTCGGCGCCCATGGTGGTGGTAGCATAAATGAAGCCGATTCCCTTGATGGCGCGCGGTTCGTAAGCCGGCATGGCCTGTCCTTTGGTGGTCGGGCAGCGTACCACGCCGAAAGTCTTGGCGGTGACCGCGGCGCCGTTACCCAGGATACGGCCGAGCGGGGTGCCCTCGCCAATCTCGTTCATTAACTCGATGGCTTTCTTGCCGTCGCCGAATTTGGCCAGCCCGGCCTCCATGGCGATACCGATGGTGACTCCGGCCTCGATAGTATCCACGCCGAAATCGTTGCTTAATCGAATCAGTTCCCCGGTTACGTCCAGGCTGTCAATGCCGCAGTTGGCGCCAAAAGCCCAGATTGACTCATATTCCTGTACCGAGACCAGTTCCGTGCCGTCAGGATTGGGGTAGACATTGGAGCACTTGATGATGCAACCGGGGGAACAGTTGTGGCCGACCATACCCACGCCCCCCCGCTTCTCGCAGGTCTCCCTGAGGGTCTCACCGGAAATACTGTTGGCGCCTTCAAAGCGCCCCTCGCGGAAGTTACGGGTAGGTAAAGCGCCGGCTTCGTTGATAACGTTAATCAGCGTGGCCGTACCCATGGTGTTCAATGCCCCGCCCGGCTTGGTAATATCATGTTTTTGCAGAGAGGCCACCAGCTTCTTTCGTCCGATATCGAAGAGTTCCTTGTTGGCGATAGACACGCCGGGGCCGCCGGTGTCATCAAGAATGATCGCCTTGAGTCCTTTGCTGCCCATGACGGCGCCCAGTCCGCCGCGGCCGGCGTAGCGGGCCGGTCGGTTCTCCGGGTCGTTGACGCAAATACCGGCGCTGGACATCAGCCTCTCTCCGGCGGTGCCGATACCGATAATAGCCACTTTATCGCCGAACTCTTTAAACAGGCGCGGGTAGGTCGCGTACAGCCCTTCGCCGGTGAAGCTGTCCGCGGGCGAAAGTTTTGCCCCGTCTTTATCGACTTTGAGCAGCCAGAACTTGCCCGACTCCTTTGGCTGGCCTTCAACGATGAGGGCTTTGATGCCCAGCCGGGCCAGTTTCTGGGGCGCCATGCCGCCGGAATTGGCCTCTTTTATGGTCCCGGTCAGGGGCCCCTTGGCGCCGACGGAAATCCGTCCCGAGGTGGGAGCGTTGGTGCCGGTAACGATACCGGTGGAGAAAGTAAGCTTGTTGCTCGGGCCGAGAGGATGACAGGTGGGCGGTACCTCGTCACAGGTTATTGCCGAAGTCAGAGAGCGCCCGCCTAAAAGGTTATATTTTTCCGGTACGCTTTCGTACTTCGCCGTCAGGTCGGTCATGTTTACACGTAGAATCTTGCTCAATTTTAGTTTCCTCCTTGTTTTAATCCGGGGTCGGTGATATACAGAAAGTATAAAAGTATAACCGGACGGCGCAATCAATGTCAATAGGGGAAAACCACGTTTCTGCCGGTCTGGATTTGTGCCGCATCCGGGCGTCTTGGCGCGTGGCGCCCCCGCCGAAATAATCCGTAGATATTATATATAATGTAAAGATTCAGAAGATTAACTTCGGGGGATACATCACCGGCGCCTGCGTTTACAGGGGAAGCCCGCTTGAGCTATACTTTATATTATAGGGGTAACCGAGAAAATGGGGGAGACCGCAATTAATTTGGCGACGGTGGAAATAAAGGGATTCAGCCGGCTCAGCGAGAAAGCGCAGAAATATCTTCCTCGCGAAAAAATGAGCGTAATCGAAGATGCTTACGCCTTTGCCGCCGAGGCGCACCGGGGGCAGCTCCGCAAGTCCGGAGAACCCTATCTGGAGCACCCGCTGCAAACGGCGCTGATACTGGCCGAGCTGCAGCTTGACGGCAGCTCTCTGGCGGCCGCCCTGCTGCATGATGTCCTGGAAAATTGCGGTATACCCGTTTCTGAGATTGAAGCCGGGTTCGGTCCGGAAATTGCCAAACTGGTCGAAGGCGTGACCAAGCTGAGTAAAGTTTCCTGGCAGGCCCCGGAAGCGGTTTCCCGGGAGGCCCAGGCGGAAAACCTGAGGAAAATGCTGGTCGCCATGGCGGAGGACCTCCGGGTGGTATTTATCAAACTGGCCGACCGGCTGCATAACATGCGTACCCTGAAGGCCTTATCCCCCGAGAAGCAGCTGATTATCGCCCAGGAAACGCTGGAGATTTACGCGCCGCTGGCCCATCGCCTGGGAATATGGGAGCTGAAGTGGCAGCTGGAAGACCTGTCTTTCCAGTACCTTGAGCCGGAGAATTACCGCCGGATTGTTAACCTGGTGGCCTCCCGGCGCACACAGCGGGAGAGCTTCATCACCGGTGTCATCGACCTCTTGAAAAAGGAGTTTGAGAGGGTAAACCTGAAGGCGGATATTTCAGGCAGGCCGAAACATATTTACAGCATACATCAGAAAATAGAGCGGTACGCCACTCTGGGCAAACGCTTTGATGATATCCATGACTTGCTGGCGCTGCGGGTACTGGTCAGCACCCTGGCCGATTGTTACAACGCGGTGGGCATTATTCACAGTTTGTGGCGCCCTCTGCCGGATGAGTTTGATGACTATATCGCCAATCCGAAACCAAATGGATATCAGTCGCTGCATACTGCCGTGATGTGCCTCGGGACGACGCCTCTGGAAATTCAGATCCGCACCCGGGATATGCACTACGTTTCCGAATACGGAGTTTCCGCCCACTGGCGCTATAAGCAGGGCGATAAAAGCGATATACATTTTGAAGAGCGGGTGGGCTGGCTGCGCCGGTTAGTTGAGTGGCACCGGGAGTTGAGTGGCGCCGAAGAATTCCTTGAATCGGTGAAGACCGACATCTTCATGGACCAGGTCTTTGTTTACACTCCCATGGGTGAGATAAAGGATATGCCCCAGGGCTCCACCCCGCTCGATTTTGCGTATAGAGTGCATACCGAACTGGGGCACCGCTGTATCGGCGCCAAGGTAAACGGTAAGCTGGTGACTTTCGGCTACACCCTGAACAATGGTGACGTCGTTGAAATCATGTCGACAAAGGGGGCCCGGGGGCCAAGCCGGGACTGGCTCAATCCCCATCTGGGTTACCTTAAAACCTCTCATGCCAAAGAGAAGGTCCGGCAATGGTTCAAAAGACAGAAACGGGCGGAAAACGTGGAACGGGGCCGCCAGTTATTAGAGAAGGAACTGAGACATCTGGGGATAAAAATCGAGCGTTCCGAACTCGCCGGACTGCTTAAATACAACAGTTCGGATGATTTTTTAGCCGCCATCGGTTATGGCGGTATAACCACTCACCAGGTGGCGCTGGCCCTGGCCGACCAGCAGGAACCGGTCAAAACAATGCCGGAAGTTATCCAGACCAGGTCGGCGCCTTCGGTGGTCGAGGTTTTGGGAGTCGGTGACCTGGCCACTCACCTGGCTCAATGCTGCCATCCGGTGCCCGGGGAAAAAATAATCGGCTATATCACCCGGAGCCGGGGGGTGACAATACACCATCAGGATTGCTACAATGTAGTTCATGAGGATGAAACAGACCGGCTGGTCCCGGTGGAGTGGGGGAAGTCGGATGCTTCATACCCGGTTAGAATTAGAGTTGAAGCCTGGGACAGGATAGGGTTGATGCGTGACATCACCACTGTCGTGGCTGAAGAGAAGGTTAACATCACGGCGGTAAATATGACCCGCCGTGAGGACCACTCCATTTCGGAAGACTTTACTTTGGAGACCCGGGGTCTGGCTCAATTGAGCCGGCTCCTGAAAAAAATGGAAGCGGTTAGAGGCGTGATAAGTATTACCCGGATGTGAGGATAACTTGTCCCGCTTAATAAATACAGCAACCGGTTGAAGGGGGATACATTGCCAAAGATTAAATCAGCTCAAAAAAGAGTTCGCTCCTCGGAAAGGCAGCGGGTGCGCAACAAATCTGTCCGCAGCCTGACCAAAACCAGCGTTACCAAGGCGGAAAAGCTTGTCTTTTCCGGTGCGGAGGGCGCCCGGGAATCGGTCGTCGTCGCGGTCAGTTCGCTGGACAAAGCCGTCGGGAAGGGCATTATCCACGCCAACAACGCGGCGCGGCGTAAATCAAGGTTGATGAAGAAACTGAATAAAGCCGAGGCGGTGCCTCAGGCGGAAACCGAAACGGAAACCGAAACGGAAACCGGGACGGAATAGACCCGTACCTATTCACCGGTAACCTGAACTATAATTTTCCTTAAGCGCGGGCGGGCGTCGAAGTCGATAACCACTATCTGCTGCCAGGTGCCCAGCAGCATCTGCCCGTTATGGAATGGCACCACCAGTGAAGCCCCGAGCAGCGCCGCGCGGACGTGAGAGTACCCGTTACCGTCCCCCCAGCGGCGGTCGTGGTCATAAGAGACGTTCTGGGGAATCAACCGTGCCCACATATTCCGGATATCGGCCACCAGGCCGGGTTCAAACTCGATGGTCGTTATCCCCGCCGTTGAGCCGGCCACCAACAGGGTGACCGTGCCCCGGCTGATATTCGACTCGGCAACCTGCCGGGCTGCTTCGGCCGTAATATCAATAATATCGGTATCTCCCCGGCTTTGCAGGCTTATTTCAGCGGTGAATATCATTCTCTTTCCCTCCTGGCGCCAATGTTGCTATTATAAGTGATACACCCTTAAGACAAAAACCGGTGCCTGGTCGCGTAATTTTGCCTTATTGCGTCATGCGTCTCATTATTCACGA
>CBDUSH010000126.1:0-5037 GCA_965369965.1 uncultured bacterium
AGTACGCGCCAACGAAGCTCTCCCCTGGCAGGACAGGGTGAGTACCGGTCTGCGTACCGACATTATACAGCCCCTGGTCCTCAGAGCCAATGTAGGTGACGTGGTGATAATCAACTTCACCAACCGGCTTGGTCTGGGCCGAGCCGGGATGACTGTTCACGGGCTACCGATGGACCCTGTCAGAGACAGCGGCTATTACGTGGGCCTTAATGACACAAACGATACCCTGGTTGGCCCCGGACAGTCCACCAGTTATACCTGGGTAATTCCAGACCAGCCCAATATGGAGGGTTCCTACGTCTTTAACAGCATGGGCAGCCCGCGCAGGCAGCAGACGCACGGCCTCTTCGGTGTGCTCAATGTGGAGCCCAAAGGCTCTACATATATCAGCCCTGTCACCGGCCAGGAGATAATGAGCGGCTGGGAGGCCATTATCATCGACCCCGGTGGTAAGGACTTCCGGGAAGACACTATAATCTACCACGAGATAGGAAACGAGGATGAAGCTATTTTTGATAAGAAGGGTGGTGAAATCCCGGAAACGGATCCTTTTAATGAGGACGCCTACCGCCCCGGTTCGCGCGCAATAAACTACCGGTCTGAGCCTTTCTTCCGCCGCCAGGAACTTATTGATGACACTATCGGTTTCGTAGACCTGTCCCAGAACTATGGTTCCTATATGTTCGGAGACCCTGCCACGCCAACGCCGCGAGGGTACCTTGGTGACCCCACCAAGCGACGGATAGTTCACGCCGGCTCCGAGCGGTTCCACGCTGAACATCTTCACGGCGGCAGTATCCGCTGGCAAATGGATCCTTTTATGGAACCTGACCGTTGGGGTCTCCCCCCTGACAAGGAGCCGCCTCCGCAGTCTTTGGGTCAGTTCATAGACTCACAAATCATAGGCCCTCTGGAGACCTATACCGCGGCGACCGAAGGGGCTGCCGGCGGGCTTCAGGGAAGCCCTGGCGATTTCCTGTTCCACTGCCATTTCCCGCATCATTATACTGCCGGCATGTGGGCTTTCTGGAGGGTATTTGATACTTTGCAACTTGGGCTGCCCAACCAGGTTGACCCCAACAACCCGCTGATGGAATTGTTAGACCGGGCTGGAGAAACACCCGCACCGGTGGAATCAACAGGGCTTATCGGTATTACCATGCCCTCCGGGCGCACGCTGGAGGACGTCCCAACCAATAATGAGATACTTAATATAGATGAGTGGCTGCGCACTAAATTACCGCCACAGGGAGTGCCCGGTGTGTACGACGCTTCCGTCTGGGACTGGGTACGCCAGGATACCCCTGAGGGACCTCTCTATCTTGGTGAACCGGAAAGCGCCGTAAATATCGGCGCCAGCCTGGGACTGCCTTTCGGTACCGGCGAGTGGCAGAACTATAAATCTCCGCTCCCCGGGGAAAGATTGCCTATATTATTCAATCCAGTGAATGGCCGCCCCGCCTACCCCCTCCTGCGTCCGCACCTGGGCAAACGCCCGCCTTTCGCCCCTATGCGCAGCGGCTCACCCTGGCTGGGTGACCCTGCCGAAGGGTTTCCTGAGGAACATCTCAATACCCTGGTGCCGGCGGGGGCAAGGCGTCTGGAGTACGTGATTGTAACCACACCCGCGGAAATCACATTTAACGAGGAGTACGGGATAGTTAACCCGGGAGGAGCATTGCCGGTACTTGACGAGGATAAAGAGGACATCCTGAACGGGCTTAAACCCAAGGAGCAGCTCACTTTCCGTGCCAACGTGGGCGATGGCGTTGACGTTATCCATTACAGCGAGATGGCTGACGGTTTCTTTGAAGTTTCCAAGAGTAACCTGCATTTCCATTTCTTGCAGTTCGATGAGCAGGCGTCCGATGGTGTTATTACCGGAATGGCCTATGAGCAGAGTGTCCGCTCGTATCTCAATGAGGGGCCTACTGCCACGGGTATAATACTGACACAACCGGCGCAAATTGGGAGTAAAGTCATCATCGTTGACAATGCCTCCACACTACAGGTAAATGCTTATATCGGCATCGGCTTCGGCGCAACCCGCACCCAGTCTGGTGGCTTTGAATGGGCGCAGATTATCGGTAAGCAGGGGAATATCCTTACCCTTGACCGCCAGCTTCAAAAGACACACCCGGGCGGGCAGTTTGTGGGAACGGAGTTTGTCCGCCAGCAATTTTATGCTGATGTGGAGTTTGGCACCACTTTTTTCCATAACCACATCTTCGCCGTTCCCGGTTTCGGCCTGGCGCTTACGGGTGCCCTGGTGGTGGAACCCAGGGATTCCGTGTGGCTTAACCCGACCAGCGGTGACCCGATTCGTTCCGGCGCTATCGCCGATATTCTTACCAACCATCAGATCGCCCCCGGTATACCCATTCAGGCTTTTCGAGAGTTTGTTCTCCACGCAATGAACTCTATTACCGGCCTGGAGGATATAGGCGGGCCAGGCGGTTCTGAAAAGGAGCCGGGCGGTTTCAACATGAAAATGGAACCGATACCAAACCGGCTGGCGGATAATCCGGATCCTTCCCTGGTCTTCTCGTCTTATACCCACGGCGACCCGGAGACGCCACTGCTGCGCGCTTATGCCGGCGACCTGACCGTTATCCGCCTGCTTAATTCTTCGGGGCATGATGTCGGAGCTTTTCGCCTGACCGGACACCGCTTCCGCACCCAGCGCTTTGATCCTGCGGAAACCGTTAAAGATTCGGTGGCTTTTGCTATCTCAGAGCGTTTTGATCTGTTTTTCACCGCCGGTTCGGCAGGATTGCAGGCGGGCGATTATATATACATGAACAGCATGGGGGAGAAGTTGATGGATGGCGCCTGGGGCATACTGCGGGTTCACGATACCCTCCAGCCGGACCTCCAACCTATTCGAGCCAGCCAATTTCCTGAGGGAGGTGGGCTTCCAGTTCAGACCGGCGGACGTCCGCCGGCGGCCATCGAGCCGGAGACGATAGCCGAACTCAAGGCAAAATTGGAAGCGCGTCAGTTAGAGGGCGATCCCTTTACTTTGAGTTACCAACTTCCTGAAGATATGCCCGTGCGCATCTTTGACGTGGTGGCTATTGATATCCCAATCCAGTTTGCGCCGGTTGATGAAGGCCTTCCGGATGAGCCGGGCGAAGGTTTCAATTTCCGCATTGACAATGGGCGAATGTATGTACTGGCTGAAGATGAAGCGGCAGTACGTAACGGCACCAAGCCGCTGGAGCCGCTGGTATTGCGGGCCAATGTGGGCGAGATAGTACGAGTAAACTTCACCAATAAGCTGGCGGCGTCCCGGGCCTCTTTTCATATACCACAACTGATTAAGTCCATTGACTCGCTCGGTGGGGCCTTTGGCTTTAACAACGACTCCACGGTGGCCCCAAACGAGACACAGATTTCCTGGTTTGTAATTGACCCGCGTTTCGAGATGCCGCGTTCCTTCAGCATCTCTGATTTCGGTGACCCCGTAGCCGGCATGGCCAGCGGTCTCTACGGAGCTTTCATCGTGTCTCCGGCAGGTTCTTCTTTCCATGATCCGGTAACCGGGGAGGAGGTAAAGTCCGGCGCAGCCGTGGATGTGCGGAATCCGTTACTCCCTCACGGGGGGTACAGGGATATCGCGCTTATCTTCCACAATGACGACCACGTGATGAACCGGGATATTATGCCATACCGCGTGGACATCAGGGGGCTGAGGGGTATAAATTACAAAGCTGAACCCTTCGTGAAACGGCTAAACGAGAATGTTGACATCTCACAAATATTCCGCACCGGCGCCGGCCACACCGACCCCTTAACCCCCATCATCCAGGCTACGGCGCGTGATCCGGTGCGCCTGCATGTGCTGGGCGGATACGGCCACCACATGCACGTCTTCACCATAGACGGACACCGTTTCCCTTTTGAACCCAGCCGGAGTGAAACCATGAACCTCCCCGCCCGTCATTTTGCACCCATGATGAGCCTGGATATCATCCTGGAGCACGGCGCTGGCGGTTTCCTGGGCGCACCCGGAGATTATTTGTACCGCGATGGTCGCAATCCATTCCTGGAGGGAGGTTTGTGGGGTATAATGAGGGTTAAACCGAAATCTGAGGCGACACTGCTGCCCATGGTGCCCGACCTGGTGCCCGGCTGGAATTTGGTCTCCCGTCACCTGATTCCCGACTCCACTTCCGTCCAGGAATTCCTTTCCTCTATCGCCGGCAAATTCGATACGGTAATGGCAGTAGACCCGGCAGACCCGGAGAATCTGCTTTCTTTCCAGGCCGGGGCGGCTGACAACACTCTGGTTGAACTGAATCATACCATCGGTTTTTGGATTCACATGAGTGAGGGTGCCTTTCTGACTCCTACGGGGATACTGCCCGGCATTACCGAGATACCCTTGCAAGCAGGATGGAATCTGATTGGCTGGCCCACCTTCCGCACAATGTCAGTCATTGAGGCACTTGATTCCATCAACGGCAAGTTTGACCTGGTCTATGGTTTCGAGGCGACAGATGATCAGAACCCCTGGAGGTTGTTTGATCCGGCTGTCCCCGCCTTTGCCAGTGACCTGGCGCACATGAGACCTTTGCTGGGGTATTGGGTTCACATGACGGAGCCGGGAGTATTACGTGTGGAAAATCCGTGACAGGGTGTACATATTTTATGGTCTTGAAAGCCTGTGTTCCTGTGAGGGAAGTAAACAGTAATTCAGCTAGCGCCGCTGCCGTGTTATAACAGCCACGGAGCGTGGTGATGGTTGACTAAGTTAAGTTAAAGGGTTAGAGGACAGACGTTATTTTAACCGTCTATGCGGCGAACTGTTAATCTCTGGCTGGGCATACTGTGCGGAAAATCGCCTGAGCTGAGACCGTTATCGCAGATATACAATGGCTGCCGACTAAAGCGGTGAGTAAACAAAGTGGCGAGTAAGAAAATCTGAATATCCGGCGATAATAATGGAGGAAGCGACCTATATGAAAATCACCAGAGATAATTCAGTCTTCATCCTTCTGTCATTTGAGGGGCCGGATTCTTACGCTTTAGCCG
>CBDUSH010000127.1:0-5001 GCA_965369965.1 uncultured bacterium
ACGGCGCAGACAGTTACAATCCTGCAAAATGGTGATTGTTGATAGGAGAAAGAACTAGTACCTCCAGTGTAGAAAAGAGATAAAAGAACTCTTTTTGTGCCTGCTTTCAGGCATTTGGCACCATACTTAAGGGCACTGTACTAATTGTCAAGCTGTCTAATATGACCAAGTATAACAGAACATCAGAACGTTGAGTGTGAAAAATGCAAAAGTATTTTTCGGGAAAGTGGTAACAAAACGGGCCCTTTGGCGTTATTAATAGTGTGGATCAATTAATGCAGGGGGCCAAAACAATGAAAGACAAATCGATGGAAGTGTTTCTGGCGGTGATGTTCGGTATCCTGGGGTTGGCTATTATAATACTGGCCTGGGTGCGTCCGATGCCTGAGTCAGAGAGAATCCTGACCACAATCATCGGCTCGGGCGGGCTGATACTGGCCGTGGGGCGGGGGTTGTTTTTAAAAACCAGCCGGCAGGAAACAGACATGGAGCACGTCCTGGTCAGGGCTAAAGATAAGCCCTGACAGCTCCGCTCAGGCGGCGATAAGAGATAAGGAAGCGGGTGGCTGCCCGCTTCCTTTTATTTTACCATCCGGTTCTAGTAAAATAAGCCTGAGATGAGTAAAGATACCACCCCCGTCCGCCAGCAGTACCTCCGGATAAAAAGGCAATATCCGGGGGCAATCGTCTTTTTCCGGCTGGGAGATTTCTACGAGACTTTTGACGAGGACGCCCGGATTACGGCGCGTGAGCTGGGGATTGTGCTGACTGCCCGGGAAATGGGTAAGGGGAACAAGGTGCCCCTGGCGGGTATTCCTTACCATGCCCTGGATAACTACCTGACGAAGCTGATAAAAGGCGGCTATAAGGTGGCTATTTGCGAACAAATGACCCGACCGGGTGAGACCCGGGGGATTGTGGAACGGGAAGTGGTGCGTCTGGTCACGCCGGGGACAATCACCGAGCCCGGCCTGCTGGAGAGCAAGCGGAATAACTATTTAACCAGCCTGGTCATCAGCGGGGAGGAGGCGGGCATTGCCTACGTCGACATTACCACCAGCCAGTTCGCGGTCACCCAGCTGCCCCTGGGACGGCTGGTCACGGAACTGGAGCGGCTCAACCCGTCGGAGGTTATCGCCGCCGAGGGCGCCGGATTGACCGGCCTGGGACTGACCGCGCCGGTAACCCGCATCGAGGATTACCGGTTTGAGCTTGAAACAGCCCGGCAAACTTTGATCGAACATTTTAAGGTTACCACGCTGGAAGGATACGGGTGCGCCCATCTGCCGCTGGCGGTAAAAGCCGCCGGAGCCATCGTTCATTACCTGCGGCAGACCCAGCCGAGGAGCCAGGCGTACCTGAGCCACCTGTCCACTTACTTTACCGATTCGTTTATGGCGCTGGACGTGCAGACCCAGCGAAACCTGGAGCTGTTCCGCACCAGCCGCGACGGCACCGCCGAAGGTTCGCTGCTTTCGGTCATCGACCGGACGAAAACGGCTGCCGGAGGCAGACTGCTGAGACGGTGGCTGAGCCAGCCTTTGCTTGACATAACAGAGCTTAAACGGCGGCAGGATGCTATCGGCTGGTTTGTCGATAACAGCCTGGCCCGTAACTCGACTATCTCTCTGCTGAATGAGATCGCCGACCTTGAGCGGCTGATTAACCGGGTACGCAGCGGAACCGCCCTCCCCCGTGAACTGGTCACCCTGCGGCGGAACCTGGAGGCAGTCCCCGGGATGAAGGAAATTATCGGGGAGAGCGGCCAGCTTGGCTGGCTGAACGACCGGATCAAGCCGCACCCGGAAGTGGTGAGCCTGATTTGTGAAGCCATCGCCGATGAACCGGCGGCCGGTCCGGGTGAGGGAGAGGTGATAAGGCGCGGTTTCTCCGGGGAACTGGACAACTTCCGCTCGGCGGTCAATAATGCCCGGCAGTATCTGGCCGACCTGGAACGTCAGGAAAAAGAAAAGACGGGCATAAAATCGTTGAAGATAGGTTTTAACAACGTTTTCGGTTACTACATCGAGGTCTCGAACGCGAATCTCGGGCAGGTGCCTGAAGAGTATATCCGGAAGCAGACACTGGTTAACGGGGAACGATATTTCACGCCGGAGCTGAAGGAATATGAATCCCTGATTCTGAACGGACGGGAAAAAATCGACCGGCTGGAGACGACCCTTTATCAGCAAATCTGTCACCAGGTGGCCGGTTACGGCGACGGAATCCTGGCACTGGCGGACGCTCTGGCGCATATCGACGTTTTTTCCGGCCTGGCCGAGGGGGCTGTCATTGACAACTACGTCCGTCCGGAGTTGACGGCGGGCGGCGAGATAGTTATCAAACAGGGGCGCCACCCGGTGGTGGAAAGAAATTTGCCGGACAGCAGCTTTGTGCCCAACGATACCTTTTTGTCCTGTGACGACGCGCAGCTTATCGTCCTGACCGGCCCCAACATGTCCGGGAAATCAACCTACCTGAGACAGGTGGCGCTGATCGTATTGCTCGCCCAGACAGGCAGCTTTGTCCCGGCGGAGGCGGCCGCCATCGGCGTTGTCGACCGTATATTTACCCGGATCGGCGCCGGTGAGGATATCGCCGCCGGGCAGTCTACTTTTATGGTGGAGATGGTGGAGACGGCCAATATCCTGAATAACGCCACATCAAACTCGTTAATTATCCTGGACGAAATCGGACGGGGGACGAGTACCTACGACGGGCTTTCCCTGGCGCGGGCTATCGCCGAGTATATCCATAACTTTCCGCGACTGGGGGCAAAGACGTTGTTCGCCACTCATTATCACGAGATGGTGGCCCTGGCCGGGGTGCTGCCGAGGGTAAAAAACTTTAACGTGGCGGTGAGCGAGGAGGGCGGGGAGGTTACTTTTTTGTACAAGATAGTCCCCGGCGGGGTGGATAAAAGCTACGGTATCCACGTGGCCAAACTGGCCGGGCTGCCCAGGCCGGTGCTGCACCGGGCGCAGGAGGTTCTGGAAGAACTGGAGGGAGACGGGCATCCGGCGAGGCGTCCGCAGGGTAAACCGGATAAAGAGGATGCCGCCCGGCAGATGCGTCTCTTCGGGCAGAAATCACCCCTCGACAAGGAGCTGGAAGCGCTGGATATAAACGCGCTGACCCCGCTGGAGGCTTTGAACAAGCTCTTCGAGCTGCAGAAGAAGATGAAGGACGGGTAAGTCGTGAAATGAGGCGGGGTGAGGGGGCGGTTTGTTGCCCGGCGGAGGGTTGTGTTAATATTAATGCAGGTAGTTTTCGGCATTGTTTTTCACCCCGTGACTATATTGCGCGGGGTATTTTTTTGGGCGGATTTTACAGACTACCGAAGTATTTTCCGGAGTAGAGGAGAGACTACTTTTCTCTGCGTCGTTGAAGGCGAGAGAGGCGGAATAAGTGGAGAGCATAGAGAGCAAAAAGGTACGAGTCGGCGGACTGGATATTCATTATTACCGGGGCGGGCAGGGCGACCCTTTGCTGGTTATCCACGGCGGCGCTAACGGCGCGAATGCCTGGATGAAAAATATCCGGGAGCTTGCCCGGAAGTACACGGTGTACGTGCCTGATTTACCCGGCTATGGACTGAGTCAGTCGATCGAGGGTGATTACTTTATCCCGGAGCTGGTTGATTTCGTCGATAAATTCTCGCTCAGCCTGGGCCTGCGTAATTTCCATTTGATGGGACATTCCCTGGGCGGGGGCGTTGCCCTGAGCTACGCGCTCAAGTTTCCTTACCGGGTGACCAAACTGGTGCTGGTGAGCAGCCTGTGCCTGGGGAAAGAGATCGCGCTGTGGGTGAGGGTGTTTGCCAACTGCCGGCTTTGTCACTGGCTCTGGAGGCCGGCGCTGGAGGCGCTGAAAGGGGTGAAGTGGCTGGCGGGCCGGCTGTTTTCCGGTGTGGAGCTGGTGCTGCCGTTTAATCAGACGAGTATTGACCTGGGCCGGTGTATCTCCAACTTCCGGGAGCAGACGACGGTGCTGAAGAACCGACTTTCCGAGGTCACGGTGCCGACACTGGTTGTCTGGGGGGCGAAAGACCCGATAATACCGGCGAGGCAGGCTTACCGGGCGGCGGCACTGATTCCGGACTGCCGGGTGAAGGTGTTTGCCGGCAGGGGGCACAGCGTCTACCGGGATAAGCGGGGGGAGTTTTCCAGCCTGCTGACGGATTTTCTGGGGTAGAGAGGGGCCGGTTAGAATATAATCTCTTTGACTTTGAGGTCGAAGAAGCGGTGGTTGCAGCCGAACGCCACCAGGCGCAGGCTACAACGACGGCACCTGGCTCAAATAAGTAGTCCCGGCTGAAATCCAGCTTTATTCAGTTCTTCTTTGCAGGAGAGCGCGACCGTCCTGGACGACTCTCGTCTCAGCAGACCCTATCTCGAACCCCGGGCCCAGCATTTCCTCGAGTTTTTGGGAAGAGTCAGTCTCAGCTACGATATACACGGTGTGGGCGGGCGCGTCAATCCAGACACCAACCAGGGTGACTCCGAGTGACTCGGCGCTGTTCAAAATCTTGCCGAAGGTAGCCCGGCCTTTTTCCGGGTTATGATAAGGGCACGCTTCCGGTGTGTGGACATGAGTAATATGGAATAACATATTTCACCTCCTTCACTTATTATCTATCATTGTAGGGGGGGCAAACGGCGAATGTCTGTGATTTCTGTCACACTATTTATCACGGATGGTAAAATCCTGGTAACAAATAAGAACCGGCTGCAAAACCGGAATAAACTGCTTCTTCTCAAATAATAGTTTGAAATGCTTCCAGTGCGGGTTGCCGGATAAGCACACCTGAAAAAGAAACAGAGATTCTTCGTCACTGTGTTCCTCAGAATGACAGGCGGTATGGTCACCTTGGGCGAAGCGAGAGGAGAGGGAAGGGTGATGGGTCGCCGGTGATATTTAATGACCTCACCCCCTGATATATTATAGTAACCCCATCCCCCTGTATCCCCCTTCCCCTTGGAAAGGGGAAGGGGGAGGGTT
>CBDUSH010000128.1:0-4722 GCA_965369965.1 uncultured bacterium
TACACCTCGCGGAACTCGCCTTCCACAGTGCCATCCCCGCCTTCACCTTCTCCCCCCTCTTCGGGCGGCGCTTCGCCTTCCGGCGGTGGCGCTTCCTCGCCCTCGGGCGGTGTTGGCGGTTGCTGGTAAACGGCGGCGCCCACTTTTTGCATCGTCTCGTTCAGTTCCTGCGTCGCCTGCTGGATAGCTTCCACGTCACTCCCCTGCATAGCCGAGCGGACCGCCGCCACCTTGCCTTCCACCTCCTGGTTCAACTCCTCGGGTATTTTCTCTTTGTTCTCACGGAGTGTCTTATCCGCCGTGTAGGCAAGGGTGTCCGCCATGTTGCGCGTCTCCACTTCTTCGCGGCGCTTGGCGTCCTCGGCGGAATGCGTCTCCGCCTCCCGCTGCATCTTCTCCACCTCTTCCTTGCTCAGTCCGCTGGAGGCCGTAATGGTTATTTTCTGCTCCCGTCCGGTGCCTTTGTCCACCGCCGTCACGCTCAGGATGCCGTTGGCGTCAATGTCGAAGCTTACTTCTATCTGGGGCAGGCCGCGCGGCGCCGGCAGAATGCCGTCCAGCATAAACCGTCCCAGCGCGCGGTTGTCTGTCGCCATCGGCCTTTCTCCCTGCAGCACGTGGATTTCCACGCTCGGCTGGCTGTCTGCCGCCGTGCTGAAGACCTGGCTCTTGGCGGTCGGTATCGTCGTGTTGCGCGGGATAAGCGGTGTGGCCACCCCGCCCAGCGTCTCGATGCCCAGCGTCAGTGGCGTCACGTCGAGCAGCAGGACGTCTTTGACGTCTCCGGTGAGCACTCCCGCCTGGATGGCCGCCCCGATGGCCACCACTTCGTCCGGGTTGACCCCCTTGTGCGGCTCCTTGTTGAAAAACTGTTTTACTTTCTCCTGGACCAGCGGCATCCGCGTCTGTCCGCCCACCAGTATCACTTCGTCGATCTGGGCGGTCGTCTTTTCCGCGTCCTCGAGCGCCTGCTTGCACGGCCCCAGCGTTTTTTCCACCAGGTCCATCACCAGTTGCTCCAGCTTTGCCCGCGTCAGCGTGATGGCGAGATGCTTCGGGCCGCTGGCGTCGGCGGTGATGAAAGGGAGGTTGACCTCCGTCTGTTGTACCGTGGAAAGCTCGGCTTTGGCTTTCTCGGCGGCTTCCTTCAGCCGTTGCAGGGCCATCTTGTCCTGCCTGAGGTCGATTCCCTGGTCCCGCTTGAATTCGTCGCACAGCCATTCGATCACCATCTGATCGAAATCGTCGCCTCCCAGGTGGGTATCGCCGTTGGTCGATTTTACCTGGAAGGTGCCCTCGCCCAGCTCCAGAATGGAGATATCGAAGGTGCCTCCCCCCAGGTCATAGACGGCGATGGTTTCATCGTGTTTCTTGTCCAGCCCGTAGGCGAGCGAAGCCGCCGTCGGCTCGTTGACTATCCGCAGCACTTCCAGCCCGGCAATCTTGCCCGCGTCCTTGGTCGCCTGCCGCTGGCTGTCGCTGAAATAGGCCGGCACCGTGATGACCACCTCGGTGACTTTCTCCCCCAGGTAAGCCTCGGCGTCCGTCTTCAGTTTTTGCAGTATCATCGCCGATATTTCCGGCGGGCTGTAGTTTTTGTCGGTCATCACCACCGCCGCGTCACCATTGGCCGCCTTGCTTATCTGGTAGGGGAGCAGTTTCCGGTCGTACTCCGCCGTCGGCTCATCGTACTTCCGCCCCATCAGCCGCTTGATACTGAAAATGGTGTTGTCCGGGTTGGTCACCGCCTGGCGCTTGGCTACCTGGCCCACCAGGCGTTCGCCCCCCTTGCTTATCGCTACCACGGACGGCGTGATTCGCCCGCCTTCCGCATTGGGGATGATTACCGGTTCACCGGCTTCCATCACCGCCGCCGCCGAGTTGGTCGTTCCCAGATCAATACCTATCACCTTGCCCATTTAGTTTTCCTCCTTCTCTGCCGCTTCTCCATTGCCAACCACCACCATGGTGGGACGGATAACTCTGTCATGCAGCTGGTAGCCTTTTTGCAGCTCCTCGATAATTATCCCTTCCTTGCCGGCGTCTTGCCTGACCGCCTCGTGAAGGTTGGGGTCGAACGCTTTCCCCAGCGCCTCTATCGCCTGCAGTCCCTGTATCTCCAGGCTGGCCCGGAGCTTACGCTCGATAAGCCTGATACCGTCAACCCAGGTAAGGTTGGCCAGTTTCCCCGGCAGCGAGGCGAGCGCCCGCTCGATATCGTCCAGGCTGGGTAAAAGGTTGAACATCAGGGTGGCGTTGGCAAATCTGCCGAACTCCTCCCTCTCCTGCTCGCTCCGGCGCTTATAGTTGACAAAATCGGCCTGGGCACGCTGCCAGTTGGCCAGATACTCCTCCGCCCTCGTCTTTTCCTCCGCCAGCGCCTCTTTCAGTCCGGAGATATCGTCTTCGCCTGCCTCCGGCATCGCTTCACCCTGTTCGTTTTCTTCTGCTTCCATTACCCATAATCCTATTTTATTACTTCGTATCATGCAGTGACTTTAGTCACCCTGGCCGCGCGGTGAAGGGGGGCCGGGAAAAGGGGACCCGGCCGGCCGATTTTGCCCTCCGGCGCTCATTAATCGGCAGTCGGCTGTGGAGGAAGGTCGTAGTTTTCTCCCCCGTAAAGCCCCGCCACCAGCCCGCTCAGCAGCGAGGAGAGATAGACCACCGTGGAAATGGTATGCGCGTATGACATCCGTGTCGGCCCGACCACCCCTATCGTCCCCTCCGCCTTATCCGGCAGGCCGTAGCGGCTGATAACTATGCTGTAGTCCCGGAAAGACTCCTCTTTGTTTTCCGTACCGATGATTACCCGCACTCTCTGGTCGGTCAACCCGGTCGGGGTTATCGTTTTCAACAGGCGCCGGTGCTCCACCAGCTCCATTAACCCCAGTAATTTCTGATTGCGGGCAAATTCCGGCTGGTTCAGCATAAAGTGCAGCCCGTCAAGGTATGGCTGCTCGTTTTCCTGCTCGTCCTCAGCCCGCATCATCTCCTGCAGGTAGTCGGTTAGTTGCTTCTCGTCCGGGGAGAGAATCACGGTCTTCGCCTGTATCTGCCGGCAGGTCAGGCCGGCATAGACGTCGTTGGTCCGGTTGGCAATGGCGGTTAGCTCCGCCTGAAAGAGTCCCCGGTCAAAGGTTACCAGGCGCTGCTTCAGCTTTGCGCCGTGCAGTACCAGTACCACCAGTGTCAGTTTGTCCTGCAGCGAGACCAGCTCCAGGTGCTTGAAGCGGCAGTCTCTCGACTTCGGCATGGTTACCACGGCTACGTTCTGCACCTGTCGTGCCAGCAGGCTCACCGCCAGGCTCAACCACTTCTCCAACTCCTTTTCCACCTGGTGGAAAAGATGGCTCATCAGCCGTTGCTCGGACGGAGAAAGCATGACGTCGGGCAGCGATTCCACGTAGTAGCGGTAGCCTTTGTCCGACGGAACGCCCCCCGCCGAAGGATGGGCGCGCGTAATATACCCCTCTTGTTCCAGTCGCGACATCTCGTTACGAATGGTAGCCGAACTTACTCCCAGTTCTGCATCGAGAACCACGCTCTGCGAGGGCACCGCCGCCGCCCGCTGAATATACTGCCCGACTATCGATTTTAGTATCGTTCCCGTTCTATCGGTTAACATCTTTATTTCCCGTTAGCACTCCCGACCTTAGACTGCTAAGACGTATATAATTTACCATTTTGCCGTGTCACTGTCAAGGAATTACCGGGAGCGTCCCCGCTTCCGTCCCCGGCCCCGCCGCCTTGACCGGACGGCCCCTTTATGCTATATTTGGACTGTCAAATGGATGTTTTCTGGTTAGGCCACTCATGCTTCCGGATCAAAGGGAAACGGGCGACGGTAGTCACCGACCCTTTCCCTCCTGACTTGGGCTATGCCCTGGGTGAACCGGTGGCTGATATCGTCACCGTGAGCCATCAGCACCCCGGCCATTCCTGCGTGTCCGGTGTTTCCGGCGTCAACGGCTCCCCGCACGATATCACCGGCCCCGGCGAGTATGAGGTAAGCGGTGTCCTTATTATCGGCTTTCCCACTTTTCACGACGCCGAAAAGGGTGCCCAGCGGGGTAAAAATAACGTCTACCTGATGGAGATAGACGGGATTACCATCTGCCACCTCGGCGACCTTGGCCACCCCCTGAATACGGATCAGGTGGAAGAGATTGACGAAGTCGATGTGCTCCTCCTTCCCGTCGGGGGAGTGTCTACCATCGATGCCGCCTGCGCGGCGGAGACAATACGCCGGATTGAGCCCAAGATAGTTATCCCGATGCACTTCAAGACCCCGGAATTGAAACGGGAACTCGACCCGGTGGAAAAATTCCTCAAAGAAATGGGCGCCGGGCAGGTTGAGCCCCTGCCCAAGTTATCGGTTACCCCATCCAGCCTGCCGACCAGCACGCAGGTGGTCCTGCTGAACTATAAAACGGGCTAATCAGCTATTCTATCCGCAATCTCGGAGAGTTTCTTTAGCGCTTCTTCGGTCCCCATTTTCCCCTCCTCCACTTCGGCGCAGATACGGTCTACTTCTTTCAGGCCTGTCTCAAGTTGCCTTGTCTGTTCCCTGGCCTGCTTCGCTTTTTCCTCAGCCTTGCGTTCGGCTGTTTCCTGAACCAGTTTCTCTGCCTCGGCTACTTTCTTAGCAGCCTCCGCCTCTTGCCTTGCTTTTTCTTTGGCCTCTAACTCAGCCTGCTGTTTTGCCTTCTTAGCCGCTTC
>CBDUSH010000129.1:0-4722 GCA_965369965.1 uncultured bacterium
GGGCGGGAACGATGCTCACCAGCCGCGCCGGGAGCGAGAAAGCTCTTTCCGCCACCACCCGGCGAGCCGGTTCGAGAAGCATATCGCCCATTGCAGCCACCCCGCCGCCGATTATTATCATCTCCGGGTTGAAGATATTGACCACGCTCACCAGACCTGCTCCCAGACAGGTCCCCATCCGGGAAATAGCCTCCAGCGCCAGGGCGTCCCTGCTCCGCGCCGCGGCGTTCACCATTTCGGCGGTGATATCTCCCAGCCGGCCATTCGCCATTTCCCGCAAAGAGGATTTTTCCCCATTTTCAAGGCGGCGGCGGACTTCAGCGGCGATGGCGGTGCCGGAGACCAGGGTTTCCAGGCAGCCCGTGTTGCCGCAGACGTCACGCGTCCCGTTCACATCGATAGTCATGTGCCCTATCTCGCCAGCCGTGCCCGCCGCTCCCTGATACAGACGGCCGTTGACGATAATACCGCCGCCGATACCGGTACCCACGGTGAGCAGAACCAGGTCTTTTGTCCCCTGTCCCGCCCCGTAGCGGTGTTCTCCCAGCGCGGCGGCGCTGGAATCGTTGAGGAGGAAAGACGGGATGCCGTATTTTTCTTCGACCGTATCACGCAGGGGAAGGTCACTCCAGCCGGGGAGGTGGGGGCCGGAGACGAGCCGGCCGCGTTTGATATCGATAATCCCGGCGGCGCCAATGCAAATGCCGTAAAGCTGTGACGGGGACATTTCCTGCCGACCGAGAATAACATCTATGGCGGCGAACAGGCGGGTAATTACCGGCTGCGGTCCCTCTTCGGACAGGGTGAGGCAGCGCTCCCGGGCCAGAATCCGGCCGTCAGCGGAGATGACGGCGATAATCATCTTGGTGCCGCCCAGGTCAACGGCCAGGACGGGTCTATGTTGTGTCTCAGTGCGTGGCATTCTGATAAAACTTTAGCGCATCAGGGGTTAATTGTCGAGGGTATTTTGAATAATGGCCGGATTGCCGCGTCGGCGATGCCTCCTCGCAATGACATCACCAACCAAAAACGGGTATAATACCTTAAACAGATATTGTTGGGGAGTAATGTATCGATGCAATATCGCAGACTGGGCAAAACAGAACATAAAAGCTCTGTAATCTCTCTTGGCGGGGCTGCTTTATGGGATATTGACCAGGAAGAAGCTGACGCCGCAATCCAGATGGCAGTAGGCAGCGGCGTAAACCATTTTGACGTCGCCCCCAGGTATGGCCAGGCAGAAATCCGGACAGGGCCCATGGTTGAAAGGTATCGCAAGGAAATATTCCTTGCCTGTAAAACAACCGAGAGAAGTAGAGTCGGCGCCTGGGAAAGCCTTAAGCGATCGCTCGATAGACTACACACTGATTATTTCGATCTATTTCAATTACATATGGTGAGTGATGCCGAGACACTGAACGTAGTACTGGGTCCCGGCGGCGCCCTCGAGGCAGTCGTTGAGGCGAGAGACCAGGGTCTGGTACGGTATATCGGTATCACCGGCCACAGACCGTATGTCCAGATAGAAGCAATCAACCGATTCGATTTTGATACGGTGCTTTTTCCCCTCAACCGGATATTGGCAGCGCATCCGAATGACTACACAGAATTTCGATTCCTCATCGATACCGCTCAGAAGAAAGATATTGGAACTATCGCCATTAAGGCAATCGCCAAACAGCCCTGGAATCCCGGGGTTCGCATGTACCGTACCTGGTATGAACCGTTTACCGAGCAGGCCGACATTGATAAAAGTGTCTGGTACACCTTGAGCCAGGGGGTCGGTACCTCGGTGCTGCCGGCTGATCTGCGTCTTTGGCCAAAGGTTATCGATGCCGCTAATAGATTCAAGACTATCGATGACAAGGAACAAGAGGCGCTCATCTCTGAGGCCAGCGTCTACAAACCTATTTTCCCGTCAGGCTGGTCAATACCTTAAAAAAAGGAGGCAATGTGGTCAGCGAGCATGAAGCATGGCTTGGGTTAACTCTTGAGGAGCCACTGGATCCTGACCTGCCAATTTGCGACCCGCACCACCACTTATGGGATCGTCCCGACGACCGATATCTGCTTGAGGAGTTGCTCAAGGACACCGGAGGCGGCCACCGCATTGTCCGGACGGTATTTGTGGAGTGTCGAGCCGGGTACCGCAAGGACGGCCCCCAGGAGATGCAGCCGGTGGGTGAGACGGAATTCGTGGCGGCGATTGCCGCCGGAAACGCGCGCCAGCCGGGCCGGCTGACCGACGTGGCCGCCGGGATAGTCGGCTTCGCCGACCTCACTTCAGGCAGCGCCGTGATTCCGGTGCTGGAAGCGCACATTGCCGCCAGCCCGGACCGCTTCCGCGGGATTCGCCACATCAGCGCCTGGGACGCCAGCCCCGATATCGAATCGAGCAGAACACCTCCCCCGGGGCTGTTGATGGAGTCAAAGTTCCGGGAAGGATTTGCCTGCCTGAAGAAGTATAATTTGAGTTTTGACGCCTGGTTATATCACCCGCAGTTGATGGAACTGGTAGACCTGGCGAGGGCCTTCCCTGATATAACCATCATCCTGAACCATATATCCGGCCCCCTCGGTACCGGCCCCTATACCGGGAAAAAAGCGGAAGTATTTCACGACTGGCAGCGCGATATTGCCGCCCTGGCTGCCTGCCACAACGTTTTTGTGAAACTGGGCGGGCTTGGGATGACACGTAATGGCTTTGGCTGGCATGAGCAGGCCAGCCCGCCGAATTCGACCGAGCTGGCAGAGGCCATGACACCCTTTTTCGGTTATTGCATTGAGCAGTTCGGGCCCGACCGTTGCATGTTCGAGAGTAATTTCCCGGTCGATAAGGTGGCCTACTCATATACCGTTCTGTGGAATGCCTTTAAGCGCATCGCCGGGGACTGCTCGCCACCGGAGCGCGCCGCCCTGTTTCATGATACGGCCGTGAAAGCGTACCGGCTCCAGGTAAAATAAATCCGCCCCGGCAACATTCCGCCGTGGGTACGCAGAAGGCAGGTAACTCTAACTTAAGGGTAACCTTTATGAGGGCAGGTGACTGCGTCCTGATTATCTGGTAAGGGTTAATTCGTTTCCTGAAAAAGCGGGGTATTCTTCCGGATTGAACGAATCCCGGTGTGTTTCCAGTCTGATTGAGCCGTCGGCGGCTACCTGGGCCATCAGAAGACCGTATTCACCCTGCCCTGATGAGTTAACCGGCTCCAGCAGGTAATAGGTTATTCCTGAATCAGCCGTGACCTGCCGCGGGTTCGGTTGATAACCCGACTTATCCGGTGAAATAACCCACACACCGTAGAGGTCAAGCTCGGGTACCGCCAGTTTTATTTCGATTTGATCGGAATCCAGGAAATAGGGGCGGAATACGGCTATCCGGGGACCCCATTCCGGGTCATTGGTGTAGTCATTGAACCACGTGCCGGAGAGGGTGTCGGGCACGTCGCTGCCGAACTGCCCCAATACCGGCAGGCCTTTTTGTGGTTGGTCAGGGTAACCGGAAAGTGTTTCCAGTTGCCGTTTGACTTCTTCCGTGCAAAGCTCGTACACGGAGCGGCTGTAAGCGAAGATAGGACTCCAGTAATGTTCCGGGTAGGTTACCCCTTCATGCCGGGTATGATCCTCTACAAACCAGTCAAAGTTTACGGAGTTAACTTTTATTCCGGTTTGACCCAGGATATCACCTGCCATCACCGGTATGGGTACCGGCAACGGTATGAATGGGGACGTTTCCTCCCATCCGCCAAGCTGGGTATCGATTTTGCTCTCCAGTTCATCATCGAGCCGGTGGATATGATCCAGGCGAAACTGGCTTTCTCCGTACATCCTGAAGTTCAGTCCGTAATCACCGATTCCGGACGACTTTCTCACCGAGACGATGTAGGTAGAAGCCGGAGCGTACACGGTGTAGGCCGTGCCGGGTGTTTTGTGCCAGATAAAGTGCCGTTCCGTGCCGTAAGGGCGTCCCAGGGCCGGATTGCTCCTCACCTGACTGCCGCCGAAACCCCCCACCGGTGAGACGGCGCTCACATTTTCAATGTCAAAGGGCAGCCTGATAAATTCCCTGAATACAAGCTCAGGGTCTTCGCTCACTGACCGATTATACGGGTCAAATTGGTTCCCCGGTTCCGGATTTGGGGTTTGCGGCCGGGTTACTGTTTTCGCCGGTTTTTCCGGTTGTCCGGCCGGCGCCAGCGGCTCTCCAGTCGGCTCATCAACAGCGCCAATAGAACAGCCGGACACCAACAGGTTTATGGAGATGAATATGGCGAGAATCGAGATTGAAGTTTTCATATTAATAAACGCTCACCGGGAAAAGATAACCTGCCTATGATAGTTGCGTTAGTTTGGCATACCTCCGCAAAGGATACCACTTGTTATGTTGGAGTTAAAGCCGGTTTAGCTACAGAAGCCGGTGGCCGATAACCGTAAGCGCTATGAAGCCGGCAGTGATTATATTCCCTTCTCCATTGTTCAATCGGTATTATCGTTGTGGAATGCAGGCATAAAAAAGGAACATATTACAATATTTAGGGCCATAGAGGCTCACAACTTTGACTGAAATATACCTTTTTGGAGAACCCGGGCATGTTAATATTATGATGGAATCGTTTTACGCAGTCGGGTAACCGTCAGGAGGAGTGTGGCAAAAACACTTAAAAGCTTAATTGTAATACTGGCTGTGTTTCTTTTAACGGCGGCCTGTGCTTCAACGCAAAG
>CBDUSH010000130.1:0-4695 GCA_965369965.1 uncultured bacterium
GTTTCATACTCCGGTCCGCCGTAAGCCGGGTCTACGCTATAGGGCGATTCAACCTTGACTATTTTTTTGCAGCGGATGGTACAGGCATAACAGGCATCCATCCCGACGCCGATATCCTTCATCACCGCGTGGGCGTCTATCTCTTTTACCGCCGGGAAGAGGCCGTCACGGAAATTGCGTACCGGCAGGTTTCCGATGGCTTCAAAGCCATCCATGCCGATACCGGTACCCGCCTCCCAGAACCCCCGGCTCAGCGCCCGGTTTTCTTCCAGCCACGTCTTCAGGTTCTTTATCTCCTCCGCGCCCAGTTTCGGGAGGGGCTGCTTTCCCCGGACGGCGACCGCTTTCAGGTTTTTTGAGCCCATCACCGCTCCGGCGCCGCCCCGTCCGGCCGCGTCATAAAGGCCGTTCATAATACACGCGTAACGCACCAGGTTTTCTCCGGCCGGCCCGATGCCGGCAACGCGTATCAGTTTGTCCCCCAATTGGTCTCTGATTCCCTGCTGTGTCTCCCTGGTCTCCTGTCCCCAGAGATGGCCGGCGTCCTCCAGACTCGCTTCACCGTCGTGTATCCAGAGGTAGACCGGTTTCTCCGCCCTGCCCTCGATAATCACCACGTCGTAACCGGCCCGCTTGAGTTCGTAACCCCAGAATTCGCCGACTTCGGACTTGGCAACGCCCCCGGTCATCGGGGACAGGGCGCCGACGCAGTTCCGGCCGCTGCCGGACAGCGGAATCCCGGTTAAAGGTCCCACGGCAAAAATAAGTTTGTTTTCCGGGGCCAGAGCGTCGGTTCCCGCCGGCAGTTCCTGCCACAGGAAGTGAGCCACAAAACCGGCTCCACCCAGGTATTTCCGGCACAACCCGGCATCAAGCGGCTCGGTACGGAGGGTGTTATCGGTCAAATTTACTCTCAGAATTTTGCCATTGTAGCCGTTTATCGTCTGTGTCATTGCTGCTCTAACCTCCCGGTCGTTTATATAGGGGCTCGACGTTAATGCCCGACTCTATCGGACGGACAGATGCTTGTAACTATACACATTTTAAGTTACGGGTATCGCGGTAGTCAATGATTGTTTCATCTCCGGTGGGTGAGGCCGGGATCTGTTGGGCGGGTAGGTAACAGAGTATTAATCATGGTGCGGTATTCCTGGAAACAGTTAAAGTGTATTCGCTTATTCGTAATAGTCTAAGGTTCTTTTCACTGATTAAAAATAAATGGGTAAAACTACCCGGCAAGGGTATTGACAAGACATAAGCGACTAGTGATATAATCATCCTAATCTGCTATCGGATACGATAGGCTATGCTGATACAATGTGGCGGGTGTCATATTTCGTAAAGGAAACGTAAGGTAGTTGATATACCCATGAACAGACGGGCTCTGCCAGGGGAAACAGGGACGATTATCATTGGTCTACATTCGGGCAACAGGTGCTGGCCCCTCCCGTGTGCTGTCCTTGGTGTAATCGGGCGAGTGGCATCCCGTCTGGAATTCAGAAACGGGAACTGATTATTATTAAGTCCACGGCTCACGCAGAGCGGACTTACCGGGAAAGGAATTAAAAAAGAATAAAAGCAGAGATGGGGCGTAGCGGCTCCCCGAAAAGCAGAATTAGACTGCCTGCCCTAATTGTTGCCGGGAAGATACTGCGTCCCACTCGTCTTTATCTTGCTACATTATTTTCCCCGATGAAAGAATCCTGAAGGCCAATAGGAGATAAAGGAGGTGATGGCTTTTGATTGTGGATATTGTGGAACCGGTGGATCTGCTAAATATCGTAAGGAGGTAGATTAGTGAAAAAGAAAATATTGTTAATCTGGCTGGCATTGTTAATAGCCGGGAGCACCATTGCCGCCTGCGCGGCTCCGGCCCCAGCACCAGCCCCAGCACCAGCCCCGGCCCCAGCTCCGGCGCCAGCTCCGGCGCCAGCGCCAGCTCCGGCACCGGCACAACCCGCCGAGGTGGTTACGTGGACGCAGGTAGCCCAGTGGACTGAGCCGATGCATAACATGATCTGGCTCAGGAAGCGCAACGAGATGCTTGAGAAAGCCAGTAACGGCCGATTTATCATCGAGAGTCATCCCTCAGGTGAGATTATGAGCGGTAAAGAGGCCTTTGATGCCACCAATGACGGCACCATTGACGCGCTTAACTCGACCATGCACACCTGGATTGGTAAAATACCGTCCTCCCCGCTGTTTTCAGCTCGTCCTCTGGGACTGACGTCCATACAGATGGGGGCATGGCTTCAGCATTACGGCGGGCTGGAGTACATGAGGGAAGTGCTTGAGCCCTTCAACTTCGGCTACACCGGATACACCTATATCAGCACTCCGGAAGACCTCAACTGGTCGAATGTCAGGATGGACACCCTGGCAGACTGGAAAGGGGTAAAATTCCGCACCAAGGGATTCTGGGCAGAAGTACTGCAGGACCCGAGGGTAGGCGCTTCGGTGACCACCATCGCCGGTTCCGAGCTCTATGCGGCCGCGGAGAAGGGTATTCTGGATGCTTTCGAATATTCCAATCCGGCCACGGATATCCAACTCGCCTTCTATGAAATCTGTAAGTACGTCTATGTTCCCGGGATACACCAGCCGGCCACCGTAATCTGGGAGGCGGTCAACGGCGATTCGTGGGCAGCGCTGCCTGATGACCTCAAAATGCTCTACGAGGCCGTCAACCTCGCCACTGCCCAACTGGCATACGCCGACCTGGTGCTTGCAGACGCCAAGGCGATCCAGGCTTTTGTAGACATGCCGGATCTGGAAGTTGTCACCATGCCGGATAAGCTGCAAGGAGAATTCTTCGCGATAGCCGATGACCTGTATAAGAAGAAGAGTGCTGAAGATCCGTTCTTCGCCAAGGTTTACCAGAGCCAGTTGGACTTCCTGACCGAATGGAAGTTCTTTGAGAGTTACCAGACACCTAAATTCTAGCTAAGTTTTGCTCTAACACTCACCCCCACCCCGATAAATTGAGGTTTGGTGGGGGTGGGTGTTAATGGGACGGTTGTTTTATGGCTATTGTGGAACGTATTTTAGATGGTATCGACTTTATTTGTATCTGGGCAGGTAAGCTGGCCGCTTACCTGGTGTTATTTCTAATAGTTGCTGTCGTGTACGAAGTTATCGCAAGGTACGTATTTAACGCACCGACGATATGGTCTTTTGAGATACAGCGGATGCTGGGGGGCAGTCTCTTTATTCTGGTATTGGCCTGGGTGCTCGTCCAGAAAGGCCATATCAGGGTAGACCTGCTCTACCAGCGCCTGTCACCCCGCGGCAAGGCGATACTTGATGTAACGCTGACGCTGCTTATTGTTTTCCCGTTGTGGATTCTCGTCTTACCGCGTTTGGTTGAGTGGACCCAGAACTCGTGGGCAATACAGGAGCGGAGCTCAGACAGTGCCTGGAGGAACATTATCTACCCCTTCAAGACCGTGGCGCCGTTAGCCTTCACTCTGCTGGCACTGGCAATAGTGGCCACGTTTGTTCGTGATCTGAAAACTCTTATCCGAGGTAAATGATGCTAGATATAACGATAAGTCCGGCGATGGTTACCATCCTGATGCTCGGCATACTGGCGGTGGGCATCTTTTCCGGTTTTCCCCTGGCTTTTATACTGGCCGGAGTGGGCTTTATCTTTGGGATTCTCTTCCTGGGAGACCGGATTTACGGCATGGCGGTGGCCCAGATCTATAAGACAATGACCAATTATATTATCCTGGCGGTCCCTCTGTTCGTGTTCATGGGGATGATGCTGGGGCACTCCGGAGTCGCCGAAAAGCTTTTCGGTACCATGCATCTTATCATGGGCGGACTGCGGGGGGGACTGGCCCTGGCCACCATCTTCGTGGCGACTATTTTTGCCGCCTGCACCGGTATCATCGGCGCTTCCGTGACCACCATGGGAATACTGGCCCTGCCTCCCATGCTCAAGCGGGGCTATAATAAATCTCTCGCCTGCGGTACCGTCTGTGCCGGCGGCACCCTGGGGATACTGATACCACCCAGCATCATGATAGTCATTTACGGACCGATGGCGGCCATCTCGGTGGGACAGCTCTTTGCCGGGGCTTTTATCCCCGGTTTAATCCTTTCCGGCCTGTACATGTCCTATATCCTTATTCGATGCTGGTTCAGGCCCCAAGATGGACCTCCCATATCGTTGGAGGAGAGACAGGCCGTGCCCACCCGCGAGAAAATTACCCGGATGTTCTTACAGATGATTCCCCCGATTCTCCTCATCCTGGCGGTGCTGGGCACCATCTTCGCCGGGATGGCCACCCCCACCGAGGCGGCCGGAGCCGGGGCTTTTATGGCCACCATCATGGCTATCATCTATCGCCGATTCAGCTGGAAAGTTCTGAAGGGTACGGTATATGAAACGGCAAGGATAACCGGCTTCATTATGCTGCTGGTGATCGGAGCGAGCATCTTCGTGGGCGTTTTCGGCTACCTGGGCGGCGGCAAGTTCGCCACCGAGGTGCTCTCAGCGGTGCCCGGCGGCAAGTGGGCTTCTTTTGCCGTCATGATGTTCATCGTGTTTATCCTGGGCATGCTCATCGAGTGGATTGGCTCGATATTCATTGTCGTTCCGATCTTCACGCCGGTGGCGGCGGCTCTGGGCTTTGACCCCCTCTGGTTTGCCATCGCGGTATGTGTCATGTACCAGACCGGCTTCCTGAG
>CBDUSH010000131.1:0-4694 GCA_965369965.1 uncultured bacterium
CCGGTGGCGGTAGTATGTACCAGGTATGGGATGAGTACAACGCAAGCTTACAGGTGGCTCGGCCGATTTCTGGAAGGAGGACGCCATACTCTCACGGACAAACGAACAACTTACCTATATTGACAGCCGGCAAGTAGATATGTAGAATTGCCCCAAGGGTGTGTGGTAAACGAAGCGACACATCAACATTAGCTTGGCAAAGGGAGATAGCTGGAGATGGAAGAAAAAGAGAGGTTGGAGGAAATAGAACCACTGTTGCCGGGGGATAAGGTACTTCGTATTCGCCGGCGAAAGCCGCATGCAAAACTGCGCCTCACCCCTCATATTCCTGAACTACTTAGATTTTTCAGAGACGTGGTAACCAAAACTCCCTTGATACCCTTGATTATCGCTCTCATCGTATTATGGCTGCTTTCTTCCTGGGGTATTTATTTGGCTGAGCACAACAGGAATGAACAAATATCTTCCTTTTCCACAGCTTTGTGGTGGAGCTTTACCGCGATGCAAACACAGGGAGCCAATGCCCCGGGACCGATTACTAATGCCGGAATGATAATTGGTGCCTTCTGGTCTATTTTTAGCACCATTGCTTTCTTCGGGGTAATAATCGGTACACTTTACTCCTACTTCATGCTCCCTCGGCGACGCCCTTCCCAGGAACTTATCAGTGCGCTCCAGTATAATCTGGAGGAGATAGATAAATTATCCCTCGATGAATTAGACGCACTAAAAGAAACCGTAACGAGACTGGTAAATGCACAAATAAGCCGTCTCAATGCAAAGTCCTAGTGCCGTTTAAAACATTAGCTGTTTTTAATAAAGGATCAAAATATTTGTTACGGGATACCAGAAAGCAAACACCAATGAAGTTTCGCAGGATTCCAGTGCCCGCAGTCGGCAAAATAACTGATGATGAGGCAAACAGGCTAGTCCGCGTTCAGGGCAGCAGGAATTGAGCCAAGATCTTTGATATTAGATCATAATTCCCTTCTGCAGCTTCATCGACAATAGGCGTCCCTACTTCCCAAGCTCAGCCTAAATTCGCGCCATCTCTTCCTTTTTAGTTTTTATGTTCTTCTTCCGGTGATAATTGCATCACTGCCCCGCTTTTCCGAAGTGTATCATTACAGAATTAACAGAGGGTAAAAAGAAATATCTTTATCCCTAACGTAAAAAATACTATTTTAGCTACAAAGTAACAACCTACTGCATTAATAGAGTAGCTCTTTGCTTCCGCCAATGTTCGGGCGATTGTAACGGGTGGACAGGGTATTTGTAATCCGGGCCAATATCTATCGTTGACAGTTCTCTCTGTTTTTCCTTTTCCGCTTCTTCTCATACGTATAACTTGATGATTAAGTATAATTCTCCGTTTCCTGTAAGTGCCCATACGTATTACTCCTAATATATCTTGCGGGATATCTTGTTATCAGGAGGACGAAAAAGTAATGAAAGTTAAATATAAGGAAAGCAACTCCAATATTATTATTAATATATTGGTTGCGGGCGCAGTCTCTCTGGCGCTTTTTCTGTCGGCGTGTCAGGTTGGCGTTAATACAGAGGAGCTCGATGCAGTAATACAAGCCGTGGATGGCCAGGAAGTGATCCTGACTCTCAATGACGGTAGTAAAATTCGCGTCGAAATCGAGAAAGAGGCAGCTACTGCCAAAAACATGATTGGCGAGGAAGTCAAGGCCAAAATCGAGGTCAAGAACGACAATGCCAAGCTTATCAATATCGAAAAGTCCGAGGCGACTGGGGCAGGCACAGTACAGGGTCTCCAAGGCATGGCCGAGGACCTACATTTCAGTGGCATCATCGAGTCCATGGGCGCGGATACCTGGATTATCGGCGGCAAATCCTTCAAACTTAACGACGCCACTATTCTGGACAATGGTCTGGTGGAGGGCGTACAGGCTGAAGTCGAGTTCATCATGCTCTCCGACGGTTCATTATTAGCCATCAATATCGAAACCAAAGCCCCGGACGACATAGCTGAGGACTTTTCTCTTACCAGCGTCATCGGATCTATCAGCGCAACCCAACTCGTATTAGGCGGCAAGACTTTTATAATTGATGGCAACACTATATTAGACAATGGCCTAGCAACAGGCGTCCTGGCACGGGTGGAGTTTGTGTTGCAGGCTGACGGCTCCTTTTTGGCTCTGGAAATAGAAACTGATGCTCCCGATGCGTCCATCGAACAGGAAAATTTCACCGCCGGCGGTCCTATCCAGTCTATGGATGCCGGCTCCGTCATGGTGGATGGCAGGATATTCATCATTGATAGTAGCACCATCCTCGATAGCGGGCTGTCTCCAGGGGTACTGGTCAAGATCGAGTTCGTGTTCAATCCGGATGGCACGATGCTGGCAAGAGAAGTTAAGACCGCCGGTATTGACGAAGGTGAGAACCTTTATTTTGCTGGCCCAATTCAATCCATGAGCCCGACTGCCTGGGTCATCGGCGGCAAGACCTTTGGCGTAACGCAGGAGACGGTATTTGATGAAGGCCTGGGATTGGGAGTCAACGTCAACATGGAGTTCATTGTCAAAACGGACGGTTCATTTCAGGCGGTACATATCGAAGACTCGGGCTTCGAGTTCATCGACCTGGTACAGGCCATCGCACCCGACGCCTATACCATCGGCGGGAGAATCTTCAAGACCAACGCCAATACTCTCATCGACCGGAATCTCAAGGTGCGCAAGATGGCCCAAGTCAACTTCCTGATCCAACCGGATGGCTCGTTGCTGGCCTTAAAGATCAAAACCCCCAAGACCAAGACGCCGGGATTCACATTCAAAGGCGTGGTGCAGTCCTTAAGTGCCACTTCAATAACGGTAACCGGGCAGAGTTTCCAGATTTACCCGACCACCATCATCGGAGCGGGTGTCGCCACCGATGTTGAGGTCAACGTGGTATTCGATATCAAATCCGGTAATATTCTTTCGGCACTCTCAGTTGAGGACGTGAAGCCTGCAAAATAGACATGACCAATGTTTTTCGAGGAATCCTAGCATAACGAACGGACAAACAAAGGAATTGAGAAAAATGGATTCGTTATGGAGGCACTTAATATGAAAGTGAAGTTTACTTTAAGAAAAACGGCTACGTGTCTGTTCGTCGCGTTAATGACGGTGTCTTTGCTACTGCCAGGTGGATTTTCCCTGGCTCAAACGAATCCGCCGGATATCAGCCTGGTACTTCCTGATCAGTCCGGTCTCAAGCTACAGAGCGGTGCGCCGAACGTTATCCGAGTTAATGCAACTTCGGCCAGTTCTGCCATCGAAAAGGTGGAGTCACAGTTACTCAGGTCGGTGACGACAACTCACCTTGATGCTTTGGAAATATTCGCCCAAGAAGTACCCATACTGACTCCCCGGACTATTGAAGTAACCAATGACACTACGTTTTTCCCCGCAGAGATTCCGACGGGAACCACTATCATGTTTATAATTGAAGGCGTGGTTACCTCAATCAATGCAACCACCGGTGAGTGGCATATTGGTGGTCAGCCTGTGATTCTCTATGAAAGTACCACCACTGCCATCAACAGTGCGCCGGTGCAAGGGGATCTGGTGAGGATAGTCGGGCATCGGACCTTGGAACCGGGTCCCATCATCGCCAAGAGGATTAGCCGTCTTGCCCTCGCTCCGCAACCATCCGGCCCGGCTGCCGTGACAACGGCATTCTGGTTTCATGGGACGGTGACCGCGGCTGGGGCTACTTCCTGGACAGCTACTCCCCCGGCCTCGGCTTCACCGGTAAGCTTCAACGTCCTGCTTGACGCAGGCCCGCGTGGTCTGGGGCCGACCGTCATTGAATTCGGTCTTGATACCGGCTCCGCTGTAACCACGGAGTTCGCTCTGGTCGGCACTCCCGGAGAAGGAGGAAGCGGCCAGGTAAATGGCGCTCACGAGATATTCATCCAAACGCCTTTACCTGATATAACGTCGGTCTCGGAAAATCCTGTGTTTGACTCCACTCCGCCGGTATCTTTTCTGGCTCCCGCCGGTTCCGTGGTCTCGTTCGAGGTTCAAGGCGTAGTCTCTTCGGTCAATTCGACCAGCGGGGAGTGGCAAATCGGCACGCAGCCCCTATTCGTCTATGAAAACGCAGGAACTGCGCGCAGAGGTTTTGCCGTAGACCCTGCGGTGGGTGACGAAGTGAGTATCATTGCCAGCCGCACCGCATCACCGGGGCCCATTATAGCTGAAGACATCGAGTTCATGAACTCGGGGCAGCCCCAGGGCGTGGCTTTGATAATTCCTACCACCAATGATTTCCTTTTCAATGGTACGATTTCATTGATAACCCAGACGCAATGGACTATCGGCGGTGATATGTTTAATATTCTTCCGGCCAACGATCCACTGGGTATAGGTCCCACACTTATCGATCCCGGACTGGCTGTTGATGGCGCTGTTACCGCCGAGTTTGAGGTGTTTGGCGACGCTCCGCCTCAACTTGACCTCTGGCAGCCGCTTTCTACTGCCGGTAGCCTATGGGAAATCACAGTCACCCCGGCACCGACAACAGTCAATAGTCCCGCTATTCTGTATGTCAGGGCTACTGACTCCGTCGGTGGTAACACTGTGTCCGCCTTCCCGGTAACACTGCTGGCAGTGCCGTCGGCTCCCGTTGGTGGCGGCGGAGGTGGCGGCGGTGGCGGCGGTGGCGGCGGTGGTGGC
>CBDUSH010000132.1:0-4678 GCA_965369965.1 uncultured bacterium
TGATATAAAATTCTTTGCCGGGTCAGCCAACATTATAAATCTTAATCGCCGTAAAGACAAGTACGCCTGTTTTAGTTGATTTGACGGCCACTTACCGGACGGGGCGTGATATAATGGGGGCGGGTGATTAATTGCTGATTGCTAAGGAGGTAACAAATGACAAAAGAGGACGGGCAGCCGGGTAAAGACGAGCTTCAGGCGAAGGTTCACCGCCTGATTGATATGATTGATTATCAGGCAGGCTCTGTGGTCAGCCGGACGATTATCGACCAGAAGACAGGGACTTTAACCCTCTTCGCTTTCGGCCAGGAGCAGGGATTGAGCGAACATACCGCGCCGTTTGATGCCCTGGTCTATCTCCTCGATGGAGAAGCCGAGGTCACCATATCCGGCAAGCCTCTCCGCGTCACGGCCGGTGAAATGGTGATAATGCCCGCCAACGAACCGCACGCCCTCAAAGCCCTGACCAGGTTCAAGATGATGCTGGTCATGATACGGCCCTGAGACGAGATAGGAGATTAATCACCGGGGCTAAAAAGGAAAAACTATGGACCAGCTTGTTTGCCGGCACTGCCGGGCAGCCTATCCGCTGGACGAGCCGAGGTGGCAATGCGATTGCGGTTCCGTCCTTGATATCGAGTTCCGGCCGGTTTTTGACCTGGCCCGCATCCGGCAGAGAAAGCCGACTCTGTGGCGGTACCGGGAAGCAATACCGGTAAAAAATGACGCCGCCATCGTCTCCTTCGATGAAGGCTTCACCCCGCTCATCCCGGAAAACTTTAACGGTCACCGGGTCTTCCTCAAGCAGGATCATCTGCTGCCAACCGGTTCTTTCAAAGACCGGGGAGCTTCGGTGCTGGTCAGCAAACTGCGAGAACTGGGTATCGGAAAAATTGTGGAGGATTCATCCGGAAATGCCGGTACCGCCATCGCCGCTTACTGCGCCCGGGCTGAAATCGGCTGCCGTATTTTTGTACCCCAAAATACCTCGCCGGCTAAAATGTCCCAGATACAGCTTTACGGCGCCGAATTGAGCCGGATTGCCGGCACCCGGGAGGATACCGCCGCCGCGGCACTGAAAGCGGCCCGGCACACCTATTACGCCAGCCATGTCTGGAACCCGTTTTTCTTCCAGGGAACGAAAACGTTTGCCTTTGAAGTCTGCGAACAACTCGACTGGAAGTCGCCGGACGTGGTCGTTTTACCGGCTGGTAACGGGACACTGGTCATCGGCGCCCACATCGGCTTTAACGAGCTTCGGGATGCCGGCATAATTGATAAAGTACCGGCTATTATCGCCGTGCAGGCCGAAAACTGCGCTCCTTTACATAAAGCATTTCGGGAAAACAAGGCAGAAATCCCGGTGATTACGACGGGAGAGACCCTGGCGGAAGGAATCGCCGTGGCCGCACCGGTCAGGGGAGACCAGGTTATCGAAGCGGTCAGGCGGAGTAACGGGGACTTCATCGTCGTCAGCGATAGTGAGATTGAGCAGGCGCTTCGGGAAATGGGCGGACGGGGTTATTTTATCGAACCTACCGCGGCGGCGGCCATTGCCGGGCTGAAAAAGTATCTCCCGGAGTCAGACCCGGAGGGCGTTATTGTTTCCCTGATTACCGGCCACGGCTTGAAAACCAGCCGGAAAATCCGGCAGATACTGGATGCAGGCTGAAGCCCGGCTCGGTAACCGGTACCGATACAAGTGGCAGGTTATCTCTAAGCTATAAGGTACTTCTTAGGGAATTTGGCGACCACGGTGTAGTTGGGATCGACAACGTTGCCGATGCGCATTGTCCCCACCTGCGAAACGGCCTGGAAGGCTTCCCATCGGTCAAATCCGTAATCGTCCACCAGCCAGTTTATCAACTCCACCTGGGCGATACGCACGCAGTCCATCAGCGGCCGCCCGCTGCCCGTCGCCATGATGTGGGTCTCGTCTTCCAGGCGCGGCCATTCAATGCTTCTCCCTTTGATAACTTCGATCTTGAGCGTCACCTCGGCGGTGGTCTCCAGGGCCACCCCGCAAAGCTCCCCGTCACCCTGAGCGGCGTGGACATCCCCGAAAAAGAGATAAGCGCCGCGTACCCAAACCGGGAAAAGGACGGTGGTACCCTCCCTGGTCTCGATGCAATCCATGTTACCGCCGTATTCTCCGGGCGTAATCGACATTTCAACCCGCCCGAACCGGGGGGCCACCCCGATACAGCCCAGGAAAGGGTGCAGCGGGATTTCGATTCGCTTTATCCGGCTTTCGGTCAACTCCCAGGTGCCCGTGTTCCGCGTCCGGTCCAGTTGCCAGTGAAACCTCTTTTCCGGCAGAGGCTCGTTCAGAAACAACTTCTTTCCGGGCACCTCACCGGTCATTCCTCCGAAGTGTGTCCGGTGTTTTGACCAGGCGGAGTCGCGGTTGAGCTTAATCTGCTGGATTTCTACCGCCAGCGTATCGCCCGGTGCCGCCTCTTTGATGTAGACCGGGCCGACCAGAGGGTTACTTTCGCGGAAAGAGGTAATATCGCTGCGCTGCTTTTGCGCTTCGGTAAGCATATTCATGTTTTTGTCGTAACCTTCGGCGTCCCTTGTCTCGGCAACGACGCTGTCTCCGCTGCAGGCGGTTACCGCCGGGTTATAAGGTCCAAAAGTGTAATAGTAGATACCTGGTGTTAATTGGTGAATAATGCCGTCACTCATAACTGCTCCTTCCCTTCGGTGTTAAATCCCATAATCACCCGGTAGGGTTAATGTGCCGTCAGACGGCCCCCGTCAACGTTGATGCACTGGCCGGTAATAAAGCTCGCCTCATCCGAGCAGAGGAAGACGATAGTGCTGGCCAGTTCCTCGGGAGCCGCCGGGCGCTGTAGTGGCGTGAAGGGCACGGCGTCACTGTAGGCCGTTTTGGCCGCCTCCATGATATCGATTCCCCTCTGTCGTGCGTCCTGCCATATTTCGTCGGCCCGGATAATATTCGTGAGGGTCCGCCCGGGGCAGACGGCATTGACCCTGATATTATGAGGGCCCATTTCAATGCCCAGAACCTGCGTCAGACCGTTTACCCCGAACTTGGCGGCACAGTAGGCGGCGTAGTTCTTGATGCCCGTCTTACCCGCCCGCGAGGAGACGTTGACGATAGCTCCTCCGCCGCCCCGTTCTACCATATGTCTGGCCACGGCCTGGTCGCAAAAGAAGACTCCGTCGAGGTCAACCGCGATAACCCGGTGCCAGTCTTCTTCGTTAAGCTCCAGGAATGGAACTCGTATATTAATGCCGGCATTCGCTACCAGGAAATCGATGCGCCCGAATTTGCTCAGCGCTTGGGCCACCATGTCCTCCACCTGTCGGCGGTCACTGATATCGGCGGTGACCGCCAGTGCCCGTACTCCCTTCGATTCTACCTCCGCGGCCACGCTGTCGAGCCCCTTCCAGCCTTCTAGTTTTTCCTCTTCGGGGAATTCCTCCGGAGGCCGGTAGCGTCCGCTGATAACGACGTCGGCCCCCTCGGCGGCAAAGCGCACTGCCGTAGCATGCCCGATGCCTCGCTTGCGGGCGGCGCCGGTAACCAGGGCTACTTTGCCTCCGAAATTGTACACCTTAACCCCCGGGCTCATCCGTTAATTATATTGCCACTATTTTATCATTGCCGGGCAGCTAAATACCACCTCCTGTTGCATTATTGGGAAAAAACCGGCGGCAAGTCGGCAGCTAAGGCGAGTAATCCGCGGGCTGGCTTCCATTTGATATTCAGGAAGGTCGTGAACGGAGCTATTATCGCCCGGCTGTTTTTGCCGGGGTAATCGGCGGCCCGATATTCGGTTGTGCTCATACGAGCCGAAGGTAATACAGGTTGTTTTTCTAGCCAAAGAAGCGTAGTCAACCCCGAAGTCACCAGGATGGTTAGCCTGTTGACAAGAAACACAAATAGTGCTATTGTCTGGACAAATTAAGAACACGACAAAAACGTGTAATTTGACAAATCGGCAAAACCATGCTATTGTCACTGCACACACGAACGGGAAGGATATGCCGTGGTGGTTATTCCGGTAAAGAGCGGCTTGGTTCATTTAGATTAACTGTTGTAACCAACTGAACTCTAAATAATTGGTGGGGAATACTTTGTCCCTTTGAAGGGGGTGGTAGATGACCTAAATGAAGATTAAATTAGCTTTGAGTTGTCTGTATATATTTGAGGAGGTTACACATTGAAAAAAGTTCTTGGTATTTTATTTGCTGTTATCCTGGTTAGTTCGCTGTTATTGGCGGCTTGCGCACAGCCAGCACCGGCTCCCGCACCTGCCCCGGCACCAGCACCGGCTCCCGCACCTGCCCCGGCACCAGCACCGGCACCAGCACCGGCCCCAGCACCCGCTCCCGCTCCCGCTCCAGCTCCGGCTCCAGCTCCGGCCCAGCCGGCTGAGGTTGTCAAGTGGATTGCGCAGGATGATAATCCGAGCACGACTTCAACCTATCTTTCGCTCGTCCGCGTGTCCAAAGCCATTGAGGCGGCCAGTAATGGGCGCATGGTGATTCAGGTGAACGAAGGTGGCGCCATTGTCCCCGCGGATACTGAGCTTACCGCCGTCGACCGAGGCATTCTGGACCTGGCTCACAACGGCCCCATTCTCTGGGTCGGTGAGCTTCCGGATGCACCGCCGTTCTCCACCAAAGTCGGCGGCCCTACCGCTTT
>CBDUSH010000133.1:0-4638 GCA_965369965.1 uncultured bacterium
TGTAACGGTAAGCGTTGTTTTCATCAAGGAACTTCGACATCTGCACCACTTCCCGTCCGTTACTGGCGATGTCTTCGTTCAGGTCGCCCATATAGAGCGCCCTCATCGGGCAGCCGCTGACACACATCGGCAGTTTGCCCCGGCGCATCATGTCAGGACAGAAATCACATTTCATAACGGTTCCCTTAATCGCCGGGATTTGAAGTTCCGGGGAATATTCGACAAAGGCGGCTTCCGGGGGCAACTCCGGGGTACCCCAGTTGAAGAAGCGGCGCTGGTAAGGACAGGCCGCCATGCACATGCGGCAGCCGATACAGCGGCGCTGGTCAATGAGGACGATGCCTTCTTCATTGTGATAGGTGGCGGCTACCGGGCAGACGTTAACACATGGAGCGTTTTCACAGTGGAAGCAGGGGGTAGGCATAAAATAGGTGCCTCCGCCGGGAAGGTCGACTTCATAGACCTGAATCCATTCTTGTCCGTTAGGTACATAGTGTCCGGCAGTACAGGCCTGGGTACACTGGGGAGGCGCATCGATGGTGACACAACCTTCACATTTTTTCAGGTCGACGATCATTGTCCAGGCACGTTTTTTACGGGCCGGCGTGTCGACAGCCGCCTCGCTGGCCGCCCGGGCTTTCTGTATTATGGGCAGAGGGGATGAAAGTACCGCCACCAGACCCACGGCACCCGCCGACCGTTTGATAAATTCTCGCCTGTTCAGGCCTTTCTCTTTACCTTGCACGGAAACTCCTACCTATCATCGAGGGTACGCTTTTAGCTGGCTGCTGGCATTTGTATCAGACCGTATTATTGACGATATTCTTTCTTTGTTTTTCCACGGAAACAATATTTTCCACAATCGTCAATAACTGACGCACGTCAAATGGTTTCTGCAGGTAAGCGTCAGGCCGATGGGTTGTGACCAGTTCGGTTCCGAACGGCTCCACCGAAATCATAATCACCGGCAACCGGTGATAGATTTCAGATATTCTGAGCAGACTTAATATGCCCCAGCCACTGAAGTCAGGTAACTTAACGTCCAGGATGAGCAGGTCTATTTTTTCTTCGGTGAGCAGCTTTATCCCTTCCAGACCATTTTCAGCGGCGATGACACGGGTGTCCTGGTCTTCCAGGTTATAACGGAGCAACCGGCTGATGCCAGGGTCGTCATCCACTACCAGAATCAAGTGCTTATTTATATTTCCAGAGACTGATTTCACCTTAAATCCACCTCTCTAAATAAAGACTACCCTTTACGGCGTGAAAAAGACGTGAAAAAGGGATAGAGAAAAGTGAAATATTTATGAAAAAAGCACCGATACTATTTTCAGCCCACCTCTCATGCGTATTGACAAACCCAGCCACAATTAATAGAATCAACATGTTAAATAAGAAGCGGCCATCGACCTGACCGGCGGTGAGCGGCTCAGCCCGGCGCCCGTTAACAAAATATGTCGCTTGGATCAGGCATGACCGAGACGGCACCAGGAATAGTGGTGTTAAGAAGCCTTCTCCGGATGTGCCGGAGGAGGCTTTTTTGTTGCGCCGGCATATAAGATAATCCGGATTAACGATAGCGGGAAGTAAGTCTGTCATGATAATTGCGAAAACGATTGCCGAGGTGAGACGGCTGCGGGAGGGGTTTCCCAAACCGGTGGGACTGGTGCCGACGATGGGCTACCTGCACAATGGCCACCTGGCACTGATAAGGCGCGCCCGCACTGAAAACAACCTGATGGTGGTGAGCGTTTTCGTCAATCCGGCGCAGTTCGGCCCGCAGGAGGATTTCAAGACTTACCCGCGTGACATTGAGAGCGACTTGAAGATACTGGCAAGAGAAAATACCGACATTGTTTTTCTGCCGCCGGTAGAGGAGATGTATCCTCCCGGATTCGACAGCTGGGTGGACATGGGCAAGATTGCCAGGCGGCTGGAGGGGGCGTCTCGGCCCGGTCATTTCCGGGGGGTGGCGACGGTGGTCGCCAAGCTGTTTAACATCATACAGCCGACGAGCGCCTATTTCGGGCAAAAGGATGCTCAACAAACTATTGTCATCAACAAGATGGTGGCGGACCTGAATATGAATCTGAAGATAATCACCGTACCAACAGTCCGAGAGGATGACGGGCTGGCAATCAGCAGCCGGAACGCTTACCTTAACCCGAAGGAAAGGCAGGCAGCCACCGTACTGTACCGGTCTCTGTGCCTGAGCCAGCAATTATGGGCGGAGGGAGAAAAGGAAGCGGGCAAAATAAAGGAACGGATGATTGACCTTATCCATAGCGAGCCGGTTGCCGACATCGACTACGTGAGTATTGCCGAACCGGAGATTCTGGAGGACATGGAGGCAGTCAAAGCGCCGGCGCTGGTGTCACTGGCCGTGCGGATAGGCAAAACGAGGTTGATTGATAACGTGGTGCTGGCCTAGTTTTTCCCCTGGGGCTTCACGAACAATCCATACCGACACGGGTCAGGTAATATGTCAGGTAATCTCCGGTATTATTGTCACCGAACTTAAGGTACGATTCCTTGACACTCTCACCTCTAACCGCTACAATATTGTGAGTGCCGAGGTAGCTCAGGTGGTAGAGCAGCGGACTGAAAATCCGCGTGTCGCCAGTTCGACTCTGGCCCTCGGCACCATTCGCTTACCGGGGCGGAAGTGGCTCAGCGGTAGAGCATCTCCTTGCCAAGGAGAGGGTCGCGAGTTCGAATCTCGTCTTCCGCTCCACACTGGCACCAGCCGGAGTGGCGGAATGGTAGACGCGGCAGTCTCAAAAACTGTTGAGGGGTAACTCTCGTGTCGGTTCGAGTCCGACCTCCGGCACTAATAATACGGTAACATTAAGAAAAATTTCGATTCAACAGACAGGGTGCCGAGTTGTGTAATGGTAGCACAGAGGACTTTGAATCCTCCAGTCCAGGTTCGAGCCCTGGCTCGGCAGCCATTTTTATCAATTACTGCCCAAAGGGCAGATTTAATTAGAGGGAGGTAATGACCCATGGCTACATTTGAAGAACGCCTGGAACAGGAAGAATCAAAGCTGATTTTGGCCGCTTATTTCGCCGAAGCGATGACGGAGGAGCTGGGTAAAGAACGCGCCCTGAAGATAATCCTGAAGGGGTGGGCAAAGTACGGAGCCGATAGAATTAAAGGCAGGCTGGAGGGAGTGCCGACAGAGGACAGGCTGGAAGCACTGGGCGAATGGTTTAAAAAACAGGCCGAGACCAGGCCGGAGCTGAAAGTAGTCGAGGCAACACCCAGGAAACTGAGCGTCGAGTTTTCCTGGTGCCCTACTTACGAAGTCTGCAAGAAGGCAGGTAACATGGAGTTGTGCCAGATGTACTGCGACTCCGACTTCATCGTAACGGATGTGATACATCCAAAGGTAAAGCTGGTAAGAGATAAAGAGCTTGCCTACGGGGCAGCTATCTGCAACCACAGCTGGGTTATGGAAGATTAAGTGAATATTTCACCAAGCTTCATTAACCTCGCCGACGCCTGCCGGCACGATTATTTTCGTGTAAAATCTGACCGGAGATTAAAAGCAATTTTTAAGGCGGTGTAATTATCGAGACCAGAGTAGTCTACTTGGAAGACAAAGGTAAGATAAAAATTGACCGCATAACCCTCCCCGAACTTAAACCTGACCAGGTGCTGGTAAAGACACATCAGGCGTCAGTATGCGGTTCGGAGAGGTACTTCTACCGCGGGATAACGGTGAGGCCGCAGGACGAAGCCAGGGGCGGACCGGAAGAATTCGCGGCGCGCCGGGACGGAAAACCAAGACACGCCTATCCCATCGGACCCTGGGGACACGAAGGAGGCGGTACTATCGTCGAAGTGGGCTCAGCGGTGGATGAATATCTTGGCGGCGGCAAGGTCGCCGTGGGCGACAAAGTGGGCAGTCTCGTCTACCCGACTTACAGCGATTACTGGGTAACCGACCCGTCCAACGTGCAGCCGATACCGGAAGGGGTATCTTTCGAAGTGGGGTGTCTTTACGAGGCGCTCGGCTGCGTCGGCTGGGCGGCGCTGTACATGGGAGTAAAGCTGGGGGACACGGTGGCCGTTAACGGCGCCGGTTTTGCCGGCAACATCCTGCTCCAGGGCGCTTTGAAATCGGGGGCTTCCCGGGTTATCGCCGTCGACGTCGAGCAGGGGAAGCTCGATATCGCCAAGCAACTGGGCGCTGACGATGTCATAAACGTTAATGACGGCGACCCGGTGGAAAGAGTCCTCGAGATTACCCACGGGGAAGGAGTGGACGTGGCGGTGGAGGCAGTCGGCGGCACGGGTATCGGTATCGTGCAGGCCCTGGGAATGGTGAAGCACAACGGGATAATGTCCCTCTACGGAGACAATTACGCGCCGGTGAAGGACTTCTGTTTCAATCGTTTTCACGAGGACGGTCTTGAAATACGCAACCTTAACGCGGTGCATTACACCAAACTACGCTCCATTGAGAACATGAGAGAGGCTTACCGGGCGGTGCAGAGAGGGGTGTTCAATCTGGATGTAATCCTGCAGAATTCGGTGAAGTACCACCTGGGCGAAATAGCCGATGTTTTTGAAAAAGAGTCGGCCGACCTTATGAAACAGAGTTCTCTGAAAACCCTTATAATCCCCTAGTC
>CBDUSH010000134.1:0-4601 GCA_965369965.1 uncultured bacterium
ATTCTTCTCAGAAACGAATGTGTTCATCTTAACTTGTTGTTTTCTGGCTGTCAACAAGGTTTGATACAGATAATTGACAGTTTATCAGCAATATATTAGCATACATCAATCGCTGAAATGGAGGGAACAATGAAATACCGAAAAATGGGCCGGACCGGACTGATGGTATCCGAGATTTCACTGGGTACCATGACCTTTGGCAATCAAATTGATGAAGCCGAATCGATAGGCCTGATAAAGTGGGCGATAGCAAATGGCGTCAACTTCATTGATACGGCTGACCTGTACGTGGATGGTAAGACCGAGGAAATAGTGGGGAAAGCGCTTAAGGGAAGCGTACGTGATTCCGTAGTGCTGGCGACCAAGGTAGGTGCCTGGCAAGCGGGACCGGGCGTTAACGATATCGGGCTATCAAGGAAGAATATTATGGCGGGTATAGAAAACAGCTTACGCCGGCTGGATACGGATTACATCGATATCTATTACGTTCATAAGCCGGATAGCGCTACCCCGATTGAGGAGACACTGCGTGCCCTGGATGACCTGATTCGTCAGGGCAAAGTGCGGTATATTGGATGTTCAAACTTTCTCGCCTGGCAGCTTTCCAAGGCGCTGTGGGCTAGCGACCGACACAATCTGGCGCGTTTTGATTGCATTCAGCCACCCTATAACCTGATTACCCGCGACATTGAAGATGAACTGTTGCCTCTCTGTGCCGCTGAAGAGGTGGGCATTTGTGTCTTCAATCCTCTGGCGGCCGGATTACTTACCGGTAAACACGACCCGAATAAACCACCTGCGAAAGGCACCAGGTTCAGTAATGAACGGCAGGGGAAAGTGTACAGCGACCGCTACTGGCTGGCTAACAACTTTGAATCCGTGGCCGGTTTGAAAGAGATTGCTAAAAAGCACGGGCGAAGTATGCCCCAGTTTGCTCTGGCCTGGATACTTAATAACCGGACAATAACGTCGGTTATCTGTGGGGCCAATTCCATTAAACAGCTTGAGGAAAATGTCGGCGCTGTGGAAGTGAGCATTACCGGAGAGGAACTGAGTGCTTGTGATGAAATCTGGCACGGACTGAGACCGCCGAGGTTTTTCTATGGTGCGCAGCAGCTTATACGCTAGGTAATGATCGATGTCGGAAGCCACCGGCGAGTGTTTCGACTAGCTTATTTTTGTGGAGGCAACCAATACGAGAGAGGTTGGTAAATTAATGGAGTAAGGTAACAAGGTAGTATACTGTTAGGCAAAATTTATCACACAATCCAGCATTTTGTTATCTCAGGTATTAAAACGTTCCTTTTTAAATTCACTGCTTCACACCCGGGTTCCAAGTGTGAAAATTGGCGCGCGTCTTTTGTGAATATTAGACGATGCAACAGAATGTAGCGACAAGGCAAAATAATACCTTACCAAGCATACTTGGGGTTAGTGGGCGCCTAGAATATTAGCATATATGGCTTCGTTGGTTGACAACACTTTGGAGGTATTTCAGGTATTTCTTCAGATATCGGTCTGGACTTTTCCTGTTACCTTCGTTTTCGCCATAACATTTGTTCCTTCAAATTCAGGCTTTTAATGAAATCAACGTAGTTATCGCCACTCGGTTCTGATAGCGGATACCGGCCGTATTCATAAGCGGCGTCAAAGGCAGCCACGATATTTTCGGGTGGCGTATCCGGTTCAATGTTATGCGAAGTAGCAAAGACAAAACCGCCACCGTGGGCGTACTCCTGGATTAGCTTCCTGGCGCCCTCTCTTACCTGGTCTATGGTCCCCCGCGGCAACAAATGCTGGATATCAAAACCGCCGAGGAAGGAGATATCGTTACCAAACTCCTTCTTCAATCGCCATGGTTCCATATTTTTAGCCATCGGCTGTACCGGATTGAGGACGTCCACCCCAATTTCAATTAAATCCGGTATCGCTTCGTATACGGAACCGCAACTATGTATGATAATCTTTGCCTCCGGCCGCAGGTGTTTTCTGATGTTTTTAATTATTTCGGCGGTATACGGCTTGACGAACTGTACATAGTCGTCGTGAGACATAAAAAGCCCTGTTTGAGTGCCGAGGTCATCATTGATAGTCACTCCGTCCAGATACTGACCTATACCCCCGAAGAACTGATCATTTATAGCTAAACCGACTTCAAGAAGTTTTTCTGACAATTGGTGGTAGAACTGGGGGTCTATTTTCATATCTATCAGCCATTTGTCCATACCGCTAAGTAAAGCATATCCAAGGAACGGCAGCATTGTCGAAAGACATCTGCCAACAACGAAGTAGTCGGTCTCTTCATGGAGATATCTGGCTTTTTCCACGACTCCGTCCATGATGTTTACCGAAAGGTCCGGCCAGGGATACGCGTCAATATCTTCTTTAGTGGTCATATGCCGCATCGGAAAATCAAACGGCTCGTCATACAACCCGATTTTTCTTATTCTCATTCCGCAGAACCAGGGCCAGGTCTTGGAACCGTCAGGTTCAATATTTACCCGGGGCGCATTGGGGCCAACCGGGACCATATCGGAGTGGAGCCGTTTTACCACACGTGAGTCGAGATTAGTAGGTTGAGTGAAGACGTCAGTTATCTGGATTGGCTCCGCATCCGTTAAACCTAGATACTCATACAACTGCGAACAAACCCTGCCGTTGGGCGGACACTCCGTGATTGTGCTCGCTGCGGTGCTAAAAGCGATGGGTACCCTGTCCGGCTCCTGGTGGTTGATTGCGGCGTATACTCTTTCCCTCGAATTCATAGTAATCCTTCCTCAATTTCGCGCCGATTGGCCTGCCCTTACTATTTGTTCCAGTTCTTACGTCTTTGTCATGGTTAAAGTAGTCTCAGGTGCCGGTGGGTGATAGTTTTTGGCACAATGCGGACGTACCTGATTATATTCCTTCCGCCATTGCTCAATCAATATTATTTTTACTGAATGCAGACATTAATACGGAAATAACAGTATAGGGATAAATATAGTCTAATTAATATCTTGAACACAGAGGGGTAAACAATTTAACAAAAGAATGAATTGTCGAACCCGGTCCCTTGCTTATTGACATTGAGGAACGACTAAACTATAGTTTATGCCATAAATATCCAGAGGAGGTAAAATCAATGCAAGCATACTGTATGAAATGTCGCACTAAGCGGGAAATGAAAGACGCCAAGGCTATCACCATGAAGAATGGCCGGCCGGCGACTCAGGGAACCTGCCCATCTTGCGGAACTAAGATGTTCAGAATTGGTTCGACAAAATAACAGCGTACGATTCAATTTAATCCTAGGCGTTAACACGTAACTAAGTAAGGCAGGGGTTTTAAACCCCTGCCTTACTTTATTGTGGGACAGGTTACTTGAGATACTCCCCGAAAAACGTTCCTTTTTTGTGGATGCTAGCGGAATATTAATAACACCTTCTACGCCCACGTGGTCATCCCGAAGACTACACGTGGGCTATGGTAGGATTATTTTGTTACATATCCCTAGTTGACATGTGCTTAAGCATCTCAAGAGTTAGAAATAAAAAAAGATGGAGGAAAAATGTCAGGTCGATTTAAGATAGCTAAAAAGGCACGAGCTAAGGTTTTCGATACATTCGCGGCCCCAGCGCGGTTAATTCTTGACCATGGAGAGGGTATAATACCATAGTCTAGAGGAGGAATAAGAATGCGTTTAGAAAATAAAGTTGCCATTGTAACCGGTGCTGGACGAGGTATTGGGAGGGCTATTGCTATTGCCTTTGCCGCCGAAGGAGCAAATATAGTAGCAACGGCACGTACCAAAGAGGAGATTGAAGAAACTTGTCGTGAGGTTAAAGGCTTAGGCAGACAGGGCTTGGCTATTCCCACCGACGTTACAAAAGCAGACCAAATTGAAAGGATGGTACAGAAGGCTGTTACTCATTTCAAGAAAATAGACATATTAGTTAACAATGCGGGTATCATAAAATTGACGCCTGTACTGGAACTAACCGAAGCTGACTGGGATCGCATTATTGATATTAACCTCAAAGGAACATTGCTGTGTAGCCAGGCAACAGCTAGACATATGATAAAACAAAAGCGAGGAAAGATTATCAATATTGCCTCTATAGGTGCACATGTTGGAGCACCGGGAAGCGCAGCTTATGCTGCAAGCAAAGGCGGCGTTATTCAGTTGACTAAGGTACTTGCAGTTGAGTTGGGAATATACAATATTAATGTTAATGTCGTAAGTCCAGGTTTGACCATGACGGCAATGGCAGCTTATGTGACACAAGAACGCTCTAATTCACAGGATAGCGATAGAGTACCCCTCAGACGTCTAGCGAAACCAGAGGATATCGCCGATGCTGTATTGTACCTTGCTTCTTCAGGTTCTGATTATGTAACCGGGCAGGAGATAATTGTTGATGGTGGGACACTTAGCATTAATCCTCGTTTGTTAAAGCCGATGGGTTAATTTTTCAAGAAACAGGTAACTCTCTTCCCTTATGTTAATTACTCCAGGTTATAGTCTGTTTGGAGGTTGTTTATATATCTTGCGACTATAAGATTATTTATAAGTGTAGAAGTGGCAGCGGGTGGATTTGAACCACCGACCAAGGGCTTAT
>CBDUSH010000135.1:0-4544 GCA_965369965.1 uncultured bacterium
AAGGATGCGCCGGGCGTTTTCGGCCAAAATCATCCGCTTTTCTTCATCGGTCAGCGGCAGGCGCATAATCTGCTCCAGTTGCGGCTGCGGGGCGATACCCGGAAAATCAGACCCGAATATTATCCGCTCCACCCCGATCTTGCGGAATATTCTCACCGCGTCTTCCTCGGCCAGGCCGCGGTGGGCCACCACCGGTATCTGGTCAGGCGCCGCAAACCCCTGTGACGTATCGAACACCAGATTGGGATATTGCCGGGCCAGTTCCACCCTCTCATCCCACCACGCTGAACCGAGGTGAGCCATGATTAACGTCAGTCTCGGAAAAGCCTCCAGCACCCGGGCAAAATTCTTCGGCTCGGCATAGTTCTGGTTGGGTTCGTGCAGGCGGAAACCCAGTGGATTCGGGTACATCGTCATCAGGTGTGAATGAGGCCAGGGGCCGGAATCGGACAGCACCGGCAGCCCCAGTTCCTGGCATTTCTCGTACATTGGCCAGAGTACTTTGTCGTCCGGAAAACAGGAAAACTGCCCCGGATGCATCTTCACTCCCTTGGCTCCCTGGCTGGCCCGGAGGGTAACCTCGGCGGCAAACTCTTCCGCGTCTCCCAGGTCATCGGACATGCCGATAAACGGCAGCAGGCGCGGAAACTGCCGCCCGATGCCGCACCCCCACTCGTTCATCTCGCGCATCAGCGGCCCGATTTGCCCGCTCAGCTTTTTCTTTTCCGCCGGTCTCTGTTCCTCCGGGAGGTCGGCCAGCTTCGCTTTCTGGAGCAGGGGCCCTCTCTGCTGGCGCGGTATCAAAATCATGAAAGCCATCGCCGAAATACCGTTCCGGTCCATGTACTCGGTGGTTCTTTCCGGCGTCGCCCACCGGTCGTGTTCCCGGCGTCCGGGAATGGGAAAGTACTCTCTCTCTTCTGCCTCCGTCCGGCAAAGATGGTTGTGAATATCGATGATGTCGTAATCTGCCATGTCACCCTCCTTTCCGGGTAATGATACGGTCGGTCTTTCCTGTTTTGCGGGCCGGTGCCGCCGATGGTGCCGCCCGGCTCAATGCGTTCAGATTAACTCGATAAGCTCGATGATGACCCCACCCACCTCGCCGGTCGCGTAGTAAGCCCACTTGGCGGACGGTGACACTCCGGTCTGGAAGGCGGAAAAACCTTTTTCGGCCAGACGGGCCGTCTCTTTATCAATGTCGTCGACGGTAAAGCCGATGTGGTGGATGCCTTCACCTTTCTGGTCGAGGAACTCCTTTACCGGCGTCTCTCCTTCCAGAGGTTCTATCAACTCGAACTTCAGGTCGCCAATCCCGCTTTTGGCGTGTCTCAGGTCTATCTGGTAGTCCATCGGTTCACCGCGCACCGTTTTGCCGGTCAGCGCCGCACCGGACGGGCCGATAAGCGGTGGAAAAGGCCCTATCCCCAGCGTCTCGTAAAACTTGATGCTTTTCTCCATGTCCCGGACCGCCACCGCCACGTGGTGAAATTTCCAGTTCTCATGCATTTTGTACACTGCCTCCTGTTCTCATTATCGATTGCCTGTTCCTTCGTTCTTTAACTATGCAATAGTCATCAGCCGCTTCGGATTTTCCACCAGGATGTTGTCGATCAGTTCCTGGCTTAATCCCTTGATTTTCATTACCGGCACGGTATCCCGCAGGATATGCCCGTACCCCCATCCGCCGTAACGGCAGAGGGCGCTTTTGGTGTAGTTATCGTGCGAGATGACGATCTGGTTCTGGAAACCCTGGCCGGCCAGTTCGGCCAGTTCGTTGATACGCTGGGCGTCGTTGGGTACGTCCAGCACCCGGAAACGGGTCGGATAGTATCCCTCCCGGCCGAACAGGTCGTATTCTATGCAGCAGCCCGTCCTGGCCAGCGCCATCCGGTTGGCCGGCTCCCGTACGGCGCGTTCGGTATGGCTCATGATGGTCCGGCTGATATCGCCGCCCGCCTTGTCCAGCACCTTGATACACTCCATGGCGGCGTCTTCGTGCTGCCCGGGATGAATATTGATAGCGGCGCCGGTGGCTTTCTGGGCACGTGCCGCGGCCCGTAAAACTTTCTTCTCGTTATCCGTGAAAGGCCACGAACAGCCCAGTTCGCCGATAAGTCCGGCCTGGCTGCCGGTACCCTTGAACCCCTCCAGGATATCGGCGATAAACTCGTCGGCGATTTCCTCCTCGCTCTTGGCGTTCATGTCGATGTTTGCCGGATAAGACGCCTCTACGTAGTAACCGGTGCCCATCACCACGTTTACCCCCGTGGCGCGGGAAATCCGGGCTACGCCGGCCGGGTCGGGGCGGATACCCCGGATGCTGACCTCGACGATTGACTTTCCGCCGTACGCTTTGAAGATGAGTACCTCGTCGATTGCCGTTTGCTCGTCGAGTATCTGCAGGTCGTCGAGGTTCTGGAAAGGATGGTAGCGCAGCCACCAGAGAATATCTATCGATACCGGCTCGTGTACCATTCTCTTCTCCGAGGCTTCCTCCGGTTCACGGAACCACGTGCTGCCATCGCATAGAAGGTGCTCGTGAGTTATGGTAGTCCCCAGCTCTTCCGGAGAAATCAGCCCCAGCACGGTCTGTACCTGGCCTTTGATTTCTGATCTGTTCATTTTTCCTGCTCCTTTCCCGTTCCCGGTATTAATGTTCCTGAACGCCGTTACGGGTTTCCTCAGGCGGCTTTTTAGAAATAAAGACAGGCTGATTCGCCAGCCTGTCCTGTTTTGTTTAATCGGTTATCTTTCATTTCCGCTTCAGGCCGCCTAAGACTCGAAATAAAGTTCCAGCGCCTGGGTCTCCGGGTCGATGTTCCTCTTCATCTCCACGTCGAGAATCTCGGCGAGCACTATTTCGCAGTAAGAGAGGACGATGCAGCCCTCCAGGAGATGCCCCCCGTAGGCCCGGCCTTCTTCAAGTCCGGAAGAAATGGTAATGTGACAGTGCATGTGCACTTGCCCGTCTTTATTGGCGATATTTCCGGTCAAAGAAAGTACTTCCAGCGGCTCCTTCTTGGGCGTGTAGATGCGGTTACGGTCGGTAATCGGGAACTCGTCGGGGAACAGCCTCACGTTACGCAGCGTTACCTGGCTGAGACTGCCCGCGCCGGAAAGGATAACCCCGGACCGGAAATTACGCTGCCGGACGCTTTCCTCCAGCGACTTCATAACGTCGCAGCCGGGCCCCAGTCGCATCACCACCAGCTTCCCCATCCTCCCTTCGCTCATTCTTATCTTTTCAAACTCTTTCATCTTTCACCTTTCCTTTGAAAACTGGCCTTAATATGGCCCGGTTAAGCGGAGTCTGGCACGGCGCCATCGAAGAAATGTTACTCTCTCCATAGACTGGCTGTCAAGCCGTTTTCATTGACAATTCCCTCCCGCCTGACTAGACTGAAAAGGCAATTGCCGGCCGGTCGACCGGGAAAAAACGTTCCGGTTGTGCCGCCGGTTTTGGATGGCTCATTCGGTGAGATGAGAGAAGGAGTAAAGCCATGGAAGCCATGGAAGCCATTTTATCCCGGAGAAGTATCCGCCGTTATGAGGAGAATAACATCCCGGAAGAACTGATACAGAAAATGCTGGAGGCGGCCATGAGCGCCCCGTCGGCAAGTAATGAGCAACCCTGGCACTTTATCGTCATAGACGACCGGCGCATCATTGATGAAATCCCCGGCTACCACCCGTTTGCCGGTATGCTCAAAGAGGCTTCTCTGGTCATCGCCGTCTGCGGTGATCTGTCCTTGCAGAAGCACGAGGGGTACTGGGTGCAGGACTGCTCGGCGGCCACCCAGAACATCCTGCTGGCCGCCCATGCGCTGGGCCTGGGGGCCGTCTGGCTTGGCGTCCATCCCCGCGAAGACCGGGTCGAATCCACCCGGAAACTGCTCTCGCTTCCGGAAAACGTCCTGCCTCTGTGTCTCATTGCCGTCGGCTATCCCGCGGAACAGAAACCGCCTTCAAACCGCTATGACGTGTCCCGGCTCCACCGTAACGGCTGGTAATGGACGCGCCGGCTGTTTTCGGGATAAGGTCTGACGGCTTAGCCGTAAAACAGGGGAGGGTCTGTCATCTCCGGTAGGGCAGGGAAGTGGTGACCGCTAGAGCAGTTTTTCCTTCAACGCCTTTAGATTAATCACGTCTTCCCGGTTGTATTTGAGCAGTCTGTCGAGGGCTTCCAGGTCGAAGCTGTCCCGGTACCGCCACCACAGCCTCACCGCCTCCAGGCCGTCCACCTCGGTCAGTTCCCGCTTGATGCCCAGTCGTCTTTCCACGGCTTTGAAACCGCCGTAGAGGTTCTGCCGCCAGCAGTCATACATCAAATCATGGTGCCGGAAACGCTCCTCCAGGTTAACCCTCAGCGCGCGATCGATGAAAGGCAGGTCGAACCGGCTTCCGTTATAAGTATAGATAACCGCCGTTCCGGACAGGGCCTCCAGCAGGTTAGCCGCCGTTATCTCTCCACCCACCAGTTGTTTGAACTCGGCGTCGTTTTCACGGCAGAGGTAAATCCCGATAACGGTGATTTCACAGCT
>CBDUSH010000136.1:0-4512 GCA_965369965.1 uncultured bacterium
TAATGGATTTCCCGGAAATGCTCCGGGCCTTCGTAGGGAGAATCCTGGCCCTTGATTATCAACTGCATCCGGTGACCGGCTTTGAATACGTTGGAAGTTTCCCTGATTTCCATGGCGTACTCGTATATCTTCCCCGGCTCCACGGGAAGACTCCTGGTGTGAGGGTGGAAAGGCTGATAAGGTTTTGTTCTGGCCTCATCAAGTTCCCGGTGACTCGCCTTTAGCCAGCCCAGGGTCACCAGCCTTCTCGAACCGTCCGGGCTGACATCAAAGAGTTCGGCCATCCAGTTGGCGTCCCGGTTATCCAGTGAAGCATTAAAGTACAGTGCCGATGGCCCCGTAATCTCCAAATCCTGTGTCATCGGTTCCGTGATATACTCCACACCGGGTACCTTCTGCCTTGGTTTCAACGCCGGCAGATTGGTAAAACTATCGGGCTCCTCGCCGGAGGCCGCCGGCGCTTCCGACAGCTTCCCGCCTTCCCTTAGATACAACTTGGTCCATCTGGTTCTGGCCAGCGGCCATTCGTTTTCATAGCGCCATTTACCGGTCCCCTGAATAAACAGGCTGATTGGCGGTTCGTCCATCAGGCCGGTGTCTATGCCTTTCAGCCAGTGGTCGTACCAGCGCAGAATAACGTCGTGACCTTCGTTCCAGGGACGCCCGACACTGAATTCGTATTTATCTTTTTCTCCCGCCTCGGGTAATCCTATCGTCAGTTTCTTGGGCGCGTTTATCCCCTGGTAGGCGCTGAAGGCACCCGGCAGGTGAAAAAGCCAGGTAGTCCATCGTGACAGGCAATAAATCGGGACTGTAATCTTATCAAACTTGGTGTAGGCCGACCGTTCCCAGTAGTAAGGCCCGTCATGGGGATGTATCGCGTGGTCGAACATGATGGGATTCTTGTCCGGCCATTCCAGTGATATGAAAACGTTGGCGTTGCCCTGTATGTCCCGGTTATCCTTGGCGGCGGCTATCCTTTTTTGGAGTTCGGCATCGGTGGTCTCCAGTGGCTCCATGGTGTGTGCCGGGATATGGTGCCACCACTGGAAAAAGAAGCCGAAATCAAAAATGCCGCCGTGATAGCCGAAGGCACGGTATATATCGGTGGTTCCCTCAAAAGGGAAGATGGCCTTGAGATGAGGCGGCTGCTGGGCGGCGACCAGGTATTGCAGCATGGCAAAATACGACATCCCCAGCATGCCCACATTGCCGGTGCACCAGGACTGTTCGGCGATCCACTCCACGAGGTCATATCCGTCTTCCTGCTCACTGGTTGAGAGATACCGGTAGCCGCCTTCGGAATAACCCGTTCCGCGGGAGTCGGTAATTACATGCACGTAGCCTCTGGCGACAAAATATTCGGAATTCCCCGCCTCAATCCCGGCGTTTCCGATCCGGAAATCAATCGGGGTGCCTTTGGGTATCGGCAGTTTCTGTATGCCTTTTCCGTAGCAGGACGTGGAAAGCAGGGCGGGAAACTCGCCTTCGGCGTCAGGACGGTAGATGTCAGCCGCGATACGCGTCCCGTCCCGCATCCTGATAAAAACATCTTTTTCAACCTTTACTTTGTACTTCGGTTGTGATACCAGGTCACGCCAGTCTGCCGCCATAGTCTGACTCCGCGTCTTAATATTTTTCAGTTCGGCTTCGAACTACGCCGCCCTCTCGACAACGGTGCTGGTGAGGGTGCCTATCTTCTCTATCTCCACTTCCACCTTGTCGCCGATATTCAGGGCGCCTTTGGAACCCCCGGGCGTCCCGGTAGCGATAATATCTCCCGGGTCAAGGGTAATGTAATGGCTGATAAACTCGATTACTTGGGGGATTTTGTGAAACATCTCGTTGGTGGAAGCGTCCTGGGCGGTCTGGCCGTTGACACGCACTACCAGACGCAGGTTATGCGGGTCTTCAATCTCGCTTTTGGTGGTCAGGCAGGGGCCCATCGGCAGCGAGCTGTCAAAAGCCTTGACCCGGAACCAGTCGACCATGCCCGGCCGGTTGGTTTTGCCGAGGTCACGCGCCGACATGTCATTGACGATGGTGTAACCGGTGATGACATCGTAAGCCCTGGCCGCCGGGACACGGTGGCAGCGCTGGCCGATGACCACCGCCAGTTCTCCTTCAAAGATAAAATTCTGACTCTCCGGAACTTTAAAAACATTATCGTCAGGCCCAACCACTGAATGGATGCCCGGTTTAACAAAGACATGGGGTTTTTCGGGCAGGTCGGCAATACCGGCGTCGGCGGCGTGTGCCTGATAGTTGAGCGCCAGACATAAAATCTTGGGTGGCCGCGGCACCGGCGCAAGCAGCCGGATATTCTTTACATCAAAAGATACCGGGCCGCCCGGGGCGGCGTTGATTTTACCCGTTTTTTCAAGTTGGGTCCGGCACCATTCTTCCACCTTGTCGGCGGCGTTCAGCGCCGCCTCTCCCTCATTCAGAAACGACATCATATCCGCCGGCAGGGCCGGTATATCAGCGCCGGTGTCTTGCTTGCAGGCTTCGCCGGCCAGTGCCAGGTCGGCAACCTTATCTCCGATTAAAACCCCCAGCCGGTCACCGCCCGGGGCCGATTCAAACGTTACCAGTCTCATTTTCTCTTTGCTTCCTTTCTTTTTTCGGTAATTGGCAGGCCTGCTGCCGGGTTGGTCAGGTTAAAGCCGGCTCCCCGGCTATTCTTTAAGAGAAACGGCGTTCGTCGGGCAGACATAATAACAGGTGCGGCAACCCTCGCAGTGGCTGTCGTCGACACGAGCTTTGCCGTCAACCAGGCTCATCGCATGGTTATAGCAGGCTTTAACGCAGATATTACAGCCGTTACATAAGCTGTCGTCAATAACGGGCTGCCACTGCGGGATGCTGCGGACGTCTTTGCCGCCCAGCAATTTCAGGGTACCCTGAAAATCACTGACATTCCGGTATCCCTTGCGGTCCATCCAGTCGGCCATTTCTTTCAGGATGCGGCCCCCGGCGTCCACTCCTTCCAGAATAACCTGGACGCACGTCTGAGCCGCGTCAGCGCCGGCCATGATGTAGCCGATAACATCGGCCCCGGACCGGACGCCTCCGGAAGCAATAATCGGTACCGTTACCGGGGCGGAATCAGGGAATACCCCGACCGGCCCCCCGTCCACGTAATTAATCGGCTGGTCAGCGTGACGCATGCGGAAGACAAAGCCGGTCATTATCGGGGCTGACCAGGGGCCGCCGATACCAGGCCCCCGCCAGACCGGTTCTTTCTCGTTCTCGATGTCCACCGGAATCGATATCCAGCGGGTAACCGGCACCACGCCGTCCGCCCCCGCCTGCTGGGCGAAAGCCGACATGCCGACCGTGTCACAGCAGTCAGCCGGGATTTTAGGGAATATGGGGAGATTGGAAGCCTGTTTCGAAACCTTGATCGGCGTTTCCAGGTATTTACGGGGGTCAATGGTAATATAGCGGCCGGGTTCGGTCGCCGGACTGGGGCCGGTATGCAGCTCAAGGGCGTTCGCGCCGGCTTCGGTCATCGCCTTGGCTTCGGCGGCCCATACGTCGTCATCGGACAGGCGGGCGCCGCACCACCCGGTACTGGCGATAATCCGGCAGTCATAGTCCCTGGCCGCGCGCGTTATCTTATAAACTTCTTCGGTGTATTCCTCCAGTGTCGGCACTTCGGCGGCGCCCCCGAATCCCGGCGGCACGTCTTTATGTACCCGCTGTGCCGGCGCCCCGGTTGACTGGAAAGAATAGAGAGATTTCTTATAATTCTTATTGGCGCTGTAGATTCTCCAGAATCCCCTCGAGGACTCCTTGGACTCGTTCAAGTGAGTCCGGTGCAGGCTGCGGACGACAATGGCCCCGAAACCGGCTTTCATGCAGTCAAGCGATGTCTGGAAATTCATTGTGTTCGGGCCGGCCCCGACCATCAGCGGATTTTTAAATCTGATACCGGAAAACTCGACACTCAGGTCTGTCATCTTTCTTTCCTCCTCATTTATATCTTCCAGTCGACCGTGTTATTTAACTGAAACCGGTCAGTGGCCGGATCAGTACAACTGGAACGGGAGCCATAAAACTATTTCCGGGAAAGCCACCAGCAGTGTCAGCAGAAGGAGTACCGCCGGGTAAAAAGGCACCGCCGCCTTGGCGATGGTAAATATGGAATATTTAGGCACCACGGCATGCAGCGAGAAAAGGTTTAAGCCGAAAGGCGGTGTTACCAGGCCAAGCTCATTCACCACCACCATGATGACCCCGAACCAGATGAAGTTAAAGCCCAGCATGGTGAGGATGGGCGCCACGAAGGCAAGGCTGAGCATCATTATGGAGATACCTTCCATAATGAAACCGAGCAGGATGTAGATAAAAAATATGACGAACAATATGCCGTATTTACCCAGTGGCAGGGCGGCCATGAAGGAGGCCAGGGCTTCGGTAGTGCCCAGATAATTAAAGACATAACCCATAATCTTAACGATGAAGATGAGCGGCATGAGCATGGCCGCCGTCTTAACCGCGATCAGG
>CBDUSH010000137.1:0-4507 GCA_965369965.1 uncultured bacterium
TTCTTCAACACGGTGGAAATAAACAGCTCGTTCTACCGGCCGCCTGACCCCGAATACGTCCGCAACTGGGTACGCCGCACGCCGAAGGATTTTCTCTTCACGGCCAAGCTCTGGCAGAAGTTCACCCATCCTAAAATGTATGAAGAAGCCACCGGAAGAGATGCCGCCGTATCGCCGGAGGACGTGGAATTATTTAACCGGAGCCTTGAGCCGCTGTATGAATCCGGAAAACTGGGCGCCCTCCTGGCACAGTTCCCGCCCGGCTTCAAGAACGACAACAGGGGGCGGCAGCGGCTGAAGGCGGTAATGAACACCTTCGGGAAATACCGTCTGGCCGTGGAACTCAGGCATCGCAGCTGGAGCGATGATGAAAACACCGCCCGGTTACTCAAAGAGAATAATGTCACCTGGGTACGGATTGATGAGCCGAAATTCCAGTCGTCAATTGCCGAAGATATTCCGGTAACCTCTGATATGGCCTACTTCCGTTTTCATGGCCGGAACAGGGAGATGTGGTGGCAAGGCGACAGCGAGACCCGCTATAAATACCTGTATTCAACCGAAGAAATAGCGGAACTGGCCGTGAAAGTAACTACGGCCGGTGAACCGGCCGGCCTGACTTTTGTCTTGTTCAACAATCACTGGCAGGGATATGCCCCGCGCAACGCCGTTGACATGAAGCAGGCTTTGCAGCTGCCTTTCAGTGAACTGCCTGTCCGGAAGCCTTTAGGTGATGAAGAAGACTGGAACTTGAAGGAACCATAATTAAGTTACCCGTTGATGTTACCGAACAAAGCAAAGAGTTGTTTCAGGTGGAGTTTTACTCTCCCCCCGTCTCGGCCGGAAATATCAGCGGGTTCATGACTTAAGCCGTAGACCGTCTCTTTTTGACCGATAAGCCGCCACGGCGAGTATCGGTCTAAGGTCTCCTGCAACCGAGGCATTCGGTAATTAATATAACGATCGCTTTGGCCGGGATTGAAAGCGATATTGACACATTCCCGGTCACAAGGTAGCTCTCGCCCTCAATGACTTCGGCAAAAAGGCGTAAACACCCGCCAGACTCCACCGGCTATATATTATGTTAATTAAGCCGCATTTGTCATTTTCCGGCATGTTAACATAAAATAAATTCAAACCCCGTGCCTGGTAGCCTCGGCTTTGTTTCCCCTAAAAAAGTTTTTTAATTATTTTGTCGTCTCAGCCAGGGAACGCGCGCTACCGGTGGTATTTAAGTAATATGCGAAACCTGTCTGCCGGGGATATCGAAGTGTCGGGTGAAGACATCGCCTGCTGTACTAAAAAATTCAAAGCTCCTGACAGATACCACGAATTACTAGGCTGGTGGGTCGAAGATTGGCAGAAGTATATCAATAAAAGCTAGCTGGGTTCCTGTGTGTCACCATACATGCGGCGGTATTGCTCATCTATAGCCGGCTGTGTTTCCTCATCACTAGTGCGCTCTTTTATCCTGGACTCCCGCCGGTTGTTGATAAGGATAATAATATTAATAACAGCCCCAATGGCTGCAATACCGCTAAATATGGTTATTAATACAATTAAGACGTTCACAGACTAAGATTATACTACGATAAAGAGGGTATGTTCAATAGAATAAGCCATCCCCGGTTACTACAAGCTAAAAGACAAAAAAGGAGCTATGTTATAAGGCAGGTCGCCGGTAGAAAATGTATCGAGATTGTCAGTCAGTTCATTCCGAAGGCGATAGACATAACTGCGTATTTTGGATGCAGCTGCGCAACTCAAGAGAAGTATTATCTGACTTCATAGTGTTTGATAGCCTGCCGGTCTAATTCCAGACCAATCCCCGGTTTATCCGAAATTTTGATATGGCCGTCCCTGACTTCAGGGGGCTCTTGATAGATGACGTCCCACAGTGGCATATACTCAACAATCTCGCCGTTGGGAATAGCAGCCACCAGATGGGCTGAAATATCAGGAAACAGGTGACTGGCCACCGGCAGATTCCAGGCTTGAGCCATGGTGGCTACCCGCATCCATTCGGTTACCCCACCCACCCGCTGAAGGTCAACAATCAAAGTATCGACCGACCTTTTCTCCAGCAGGGGACGGAAGGAATACTTACCGGAGAGGGTTTCACCCGCCGCCACCGGCATATCCAAAGCGCGGGCTATTTCCGCCAGGTCATCAGGGTCATCACTGGCAACAGGGTCTTCCAGCCAGTAAACATTATGGCGTTCCATCTCCCGCCCCATCTGAATCGCCTGCGGGACTGTCCAGGACCAGTTAACGTCCACCATGATGCCGACGTCCTCCCCGACCGCCTCGCGTACCGCCCTTAACCTTTCAATCTCTTTCTTGGCCGGTTTATCTCCCATGTTCATCTTGACGACCTTAAAGCCCTGGTCGACGAGGAGTGCCGCGTCCTTTTGCAACTCGTCCAGGGTCCAGTCGCGAAAAAGGAGATGACTGGCGTAGGCGGGTACCTCTTCCCGGTAGCCTCCGAGTAAATGTGCCAGGGGTAGCTCCAGGGCTTTTGCCCTTAAATCCCACAGGGCGGTATCAAACGCCGAGAGGGCATATATGCTGTGTCCCTGATGGCCCATCCACTTTGTTTCCTCCCACAGGCGCTGCCAGGTCTCGGCCCAGCGGAAAACGTCCTGCCCGATGACCAGTTCCCCTAAATCATCAATGCTTGCTTTGAGAGAGCCGACCCGTTGGTCATTGAAAGTAAAGGCCAGACCCATCCCTTCAAGCCCTTCCTCTGTCCTGAGCTGGACAACAAAGGGACTGACTCTCCGTGCCGGAGGAACCCCGTCAAAAGGGCGCGCTAATGGTATGGAAAGGGCAGTGACCGTTATATCGATTACTTTCATCGCATTCTCCTGAAGATAAAATAAGCGGGATACCGGCTCATTATCATGTTGAAGAGGCCGGATTGTCAACACGATTTGACCTGCCCACGATAAAGGAATCTAGCTACAACGTTAGATTGAGACCAGGCTAAACAAAGCACGGGATCCTTGTTTCAGGTGGAGTTGGACTCTCCCCCGTCTCCACCAGCAATATCCTGAGCGATGAAGGCAAGGCGTAAATTCGCCGGCAATAAATAGCCGGCGTCTCTTTTTGACGCCGCCCCGCTGGCGGCGTCACGTCCGCCCTAAAAAAATCACTTCCCTTCATTCTCTTTGATGCCGGACAGCGCCTCGAACACCTTAATCACCGAGGATACGTCTTCCCGGCCAAAGCCGAGGGCATCGGCCATCCGGCAAATATTATAGACCGTACCGGCCACCAGTAGTGGCACGTTCAGTTCCCGGGCCGTTTCCATGATAATCCCGGTATCCTTTGTAAAGATACTGACCGCCGCCCTGGGTTTGAAATCACGGGCGATCATCGCCGGAGCCATCGACTTGAGCACAAAGCTGTCGCCACCGCTTTTACTGACCACATCTACCACAGAGGCCAGGTCCAGGCCGAGTTTATTAGCCATCACCAAAGCCTCGGCAACGGAGACGACATTGGCGCTGACCAGCATCTGGTTTATCAGTTTCACTGACTGCCCTTGCCCGACTTTACCGACGTGAAAAACGTGGTTGCCCATGACCTCAAGGATAGCCCGATGGCGGCTCACCACCTCATCATCCCCACCTGCCATTAAGGTGAGGGTAGCTTCCGCGGCTCTGATATAGCCGCCGCTAACCGGGGAATCGATAAGATTCACCCCGAGTTGACGGGCGGCTTTTTCCACAACCATTATTTCCGCTGGTGACAGCGTGCTGGTAATGATGAGTGTGGCGTCACGGCTCATGCCGCCCAGTACTCCGTCCGGGGGCAGGACGGCTTCTTTCATCTGTGAATAGCCGGGCACCATGACCACCACAGTATCGCTTTTTTGGCCCACTTCCCGGGCGCTTCCGGCGATTTCAGCCCCCATTTCCCCCAGGGCAACGAGCGGCTCCTCGCAGACGTCAAACACCGTCACCGGATAACCTGCTTTAACGATATTGGCGGCCATGGGCCGTCCCATTGAGCCTAATCCGATGAAACCTAATTTTTTTCTCTTCATTTGTCCTCTGTTATCTCCTTTTTCCATTCCGCTTTACCGTCCCCCTCCCGGCTCTCAATTGACGAAACAGCTTAACAAATATAGCAGGTATAAGCCAGCCGTGACAATTTTGTGCCGCCGGTTCCCCTCCTCTTTTACCCCGTCCGAAATGTGACCAAAATCATATACAATATCGTTCTATCCCTATAACCTGAAGGTGAGAAATAGCCTGTTATACAAAATTCCTCAAACGAGGGAGGGGGCAAATTTGTTACATAAGCGGCGAATATTAACCGGCACGGCCTTAATCCTGTTTTCGGTCAGTCTGCTGCTCGGTTGTGCCCAGATCGACACGGCGCCGGCACCGTCCCAACCGGTGGTGGGTTCGTGGATGGACATTGAGCTGACCGATGTTGCCACCGGTGAAACGTTCCGGATTAGCGACTTCGCCGGTAAGACCATCCTGCTGGAAAGTTT
>CBDUSH010000138.1:0-4499 GCA_965369965.1 uncultured bacterium
ATTGATACCGGTATATGTGGTCACGAACTTCGCCATGGCCATCGTACGTATTTATGCATTGCTGACGTTGAACCGCCAGGATTGGCTAACGCGCGGCGCCAGTAAACAGACCGCTAATTTCGGACTGGTGCTGGCACGGGTTGGTACAGTCTGCATTCTGGCCTTACTTGTTCTGGGGGTATATTATTACCGCTTCTGAGCGGTAACACCTCTGACAGGTAGAAATCAATAATATAAGTAAACTCTTTTAGAATAACTACGTGCTCTTACGTATAGGAATCCATTAGTCTCAACACTAGACTGGAATACAGGAAGAAATGCAAAAAGAGACAACTATGACTGCTTATCTTCATACCATCCATACAGTCTGGGGGAAATACGAACCAGGATCTTTAATATCTCCGTTTCGGTAGTCCCATGAGAGCCATAATGTATAACATTGGGTAATAATAAGATGAAAGCCAAATACCTTGAAAGAATGCTTTCAATACTCCTGACGGTTGTTATTAGCCTGATAATAGCGGTGCCTGTTCGCGCGGTCCCGCCCTTGCCCAGCAGTTTCTTCGGCTCAGTGACCCGGACGGATACCGGCGGACCGGCTCCAGTCGGACTACCGGTTATTGCCATGACGGGTGGACAATCGGCCGGAGAGACAGCCACTTTCTCCTTCGCAGGTGAAACTGTCTATCGGCTGGATGTCTTCGGAGATGAGCCTGATACTGCGGCCAAGGAAGGTGGAGTAGCTGGCGAAGAGATTGGATTAATAGTCGACGGACAGTCTGCCGGGTCTGGCACATGGCATAGCGGTACTAATACCAGGCACGATTTGACCTGGAGCCCACCTGATGGCGGCGATGGTGGTGGAGGCAGTGGTGGCGGTGGCGTAAGCGGGGGTGGTGGGCTCCAGGTGGGCCTGAGCGGCCTGAGCGGCTCATTACAGGTGAACGAGCAAGGGATTACTATAAACAAGTCTGAGTTGATCATCCAGGGTGGAAACCTTACCCTCAGTATACCGGCTAACACCAGGATACTTGACTCCAATGGCCTGCGGTTACATTCGTTGGCGGCAGAGCCGGTGACTTCACCTCCAGAACCTCCGCCTTTTTATGTCATCGTTCTGGCATATGATATGGGCCCGAAAGGAACTACCTTTAATCCGCCCATTACCCTAACCATGAACTATGATCCGGCCGGACTGCCGGAGGGGGTACCAGAGAATAACCTGGTCATCGCTTACTGGGACGGCTCACAGTGGGAAATCCTGGAGACCACGGTGGATACTGAGGAAAACTCCGTCTCGGCAGAGGTAAATCATTTCTCCATCTTCTCCCTGATGGTACAGGTGCCGCCTTTAATCAGCATCACATCACCTCGGGATGGGGCAACCCTTGAGCCGGGGAATATCACCCTGTCAGTGGCCGTCACTTACTTCAATCTGACGGCGCCCGGTGGCGACCCCATTTCCGGTGAAGGGCACCTTCACTACTACTTGGACGTGGCTATTCCAACAATACCCGGCCAATCGGCGATAACAGAGCCGGGCACCTATAAGGCTGATCCCGGCACCTCCATATTATGGGAAAACGTAGCTCCCGGAAAACACTCATTAGGAGTGCAACTGGTCAATAACAACCATACTCCGCTTGATCCTCCGGTTACCGCTACCATAACGGTGACCGTAAGGCCGCTGGAAGCACCGGTCCCAGGTTCTACGCCAGTTCCGGTACCTGCACCTGTTCCGGTACCTGCACCTGTTCCGGCACCTGCACCTGCTCCGACACCAACGCCAGTTCCGGCGCCTGCGCCTGTACCGCTTCCTGTTCCTGCACCTTCTCCGGAAGCTCCACCGGACGGAACTAACTGGTGGCTGATCGGCGGCTTGATAGCGGCAGGAATAATAATAACCATAGTTGCAACCATATGGCGGAAAAGGCATACAACCCAGGGGTGATAATACTTATAAATTATAAAGAAGGAGGAAGTAAATGAAGACAGTAGCAGTATATCGATATTGGTGGGTGAAATTTACCCTGCTGGCGGTCGCCGGCTTACTTCTCCTGTCCGTCTCGTGCCAGGGGCAGGTTACCAGCGAGGAAATCCAGGGATTTCTCCAGGCCGTTCAAGGGAAAGAGATAATAGTGAAGCTGGAAGACGGCAGTACGGTACGAATTAGCATAGAAGACCCGCAAGAGGCGACACAACTTATTGGCGAGCAGGTAGACGTCAGGGTACGGGTTGACAATGGGTCGCGAAGCCTGGATCAGATTCAGCGGCGTGGTGGAGAGGACCAGCATTTCAGCGGCCTGATTGAGTCCATGGACAGCGATACCTGGATAATCGGAGACCAGAACTTTAAGGTGGACGCTACTACCGTACTTGACGGGGGGCTTGCGCCCGGAATCATGGCCAGGGTCGAATTCATAACGCTGGCTGACGGCACCAGACTGGCCACGGAAATCGAGACCGATGAAGCGGCAGACCACTTCGCCGGCACCATCGAATCCATGAGCGAGGATGCCTGGGTTATTGGCGGACGCACATTTCAGGTAAACGATACTACCCGATTGGATGAAGGCCTTGCCGTGGGGGTCCTCGCAAGGGTTGAATTTGCCACTATGCCCGATGGCGGCCTGCTGGCCACCGAGATCGAAACCGATGAGGACAATGACCAGCATTTCTCCGGAACCATAGAATCAATTGGTGAGAATGCTTGGACGGTGGGCGGACGTACCTTTCAGCTAAATGCCGCCACGCAATTTGATACGGGACTGGCGGTTGGTATCAGGGCCAGGGTTGAGTTTCTGACCATGAGCGACGGCACCATGATTGCTATCGAGATAGAGACAGATGAAAGGGAACAACGCACCACCGGCGCACTGGAATCAAAAGGAGGAGACACCTGGATAATCGCCGGGCAGAGCTTCACGGTGACTGATACTACCAGGATAGAAGGTCAGATGGAGATCGGCGAAAAAGTGGAAGTAAGGTTCATAACTCTGGCCGATGGCATCCTCCAGAGTACCCGTATTCGCAAAGACACCAGCGGCTCAGGTGGCAGGAATGGCAGCGATGATGACGAAAGTGAGATGACAGACACTCCTACTCCAGGTGAAGACCTTCACTTTACCGGCATAATAGAATCGATAGGCGCTGACAACTGGATGATTGGTGGTCAGACTTTTAAGGTGAACGCCAATACTGTTCTGGATGAAGGTCTGGCGGTTGGCGTGGAAGCGGAAGTAGAACATGTGGTGCTTGCTGACGGCACCAGGATAGCCATGAAGATTGAAATCGGCACACCCTCTGTTCTTGCAGAGACCATACCGGACGGTACGTCAGAGGCAACACCGAACGAACTGCAGTTTGTTGGCATCATACAATCCATGGGTGCTGAAGACTGGGTCATTGGGAGCGAGACATTTAAGGTAGACCAAAATACCGTGTTGGATGATGGCCTAGTGGTAGGAGTTGAAGCCAAAGTGGAGTATCTCCTTCTGGCTGATGGCACCAAGCTGGCTAAGGAAATCGAGACTGATACTAACTGACTTTAGCGGGGAAGTAGAGAAAAGCTGGGGAAGGGTAACATGAAGATATTAAACTTGCGAGATAAACTGAGCCTGGACAGGAGCAGGATGGCTGTTATTATGCTGGTAACAGGTCTGGCTATGGTTATTTTTAGCATATTGAGCTGCCAACAGCCATATCAGGCACCGGCACCAACACCAGCACCGGCGCCATTACCCATACCACCACCTGCAACACCTGCACCGCCAGCCTTACCCCAACCGGACGGTGCTGCCGTGTATCAATATATAACTGAAATGGACAACTACAAAGACTGGCAAATGTGGCCCGGCCTGGGCGCCCTGTACTCTGGCAGGAGTTCGGCGCATGCCCCTGTCTTGACAACGTACGTCTCGGATAACGTCCGCACGGCACTGGATGGAGATGGTGATATTCCTGACAGAGGCATTATTATCAAAGAGAACTACAATGAGGCCAAGGAGCTTCAGGCGCTCACCGTTATGTACAGGGTACAGGGATATGACCCGCAGCATGATGACTTCTTCTGGGGCTACTATGGAGCTGACGGTAGTATAATCAATGAAGGTAAAATTGACAGTTGCATAAGCTGCCATGACCTGGCGAAGAATCGACCATATATCTGGAATGACAGCCCGGCGGTGATGCTTCTCTCATCTCCTCAGGATGGGGCAACCCTTGATCCAGGCAACATCACTGTCACGGTCGGGGTGTTTAACTTCCTGATAGCGGACAAGCTGGGAGCGACGCCGGTTTCTGGCGAGGGGCACATTCACTATTACCTGGACGCGGATATCCCCACCACACCCGGCCAGCCGGCGGTAACAGAGCCAGGCACTTATAAGGCCTACCCCGGCACCTCAATGGTCTGGGAAAACGTGACTCCCGGAGAGCACACCCTCGGCGTGCAACTGGTCAATAACAACCATACCCCGCTTGACCCGCCGGTTACCGCC
>CBDUSH010000139.1:0-4498 GCA_965369965.1 uncultured bacterium
GCGATAGCCTGGCAACGGCCGCTGCCATGGGCCGGGTAGCTCTTCCGGAAATGCGAAGATACAAGTATGCCGACAGTCTCTCCTGCGGCTCTATAGCCGCCGGAGGCACGCTCGGAATACTTATCCCGCCCAGTATGGGTTTCATCATCTATGCCCTGGTAACTGAGCAGTCGATAGGCAAGCTTTTCCTCGCCGGCTTGATTCCAGGCATATTGCTGGCTACCCTCTTCATAATCAGCATAACCATTCACAGCAAGTTATCTCCAAACCTGGGTCCGGCCGGACCGTCAACCACCTTTAAGCAGAAAATAATATCCCTCAAAGGGACGTGGGCGGTAATAGTGCTGTTTCTGCTGGTCGTGGGCGGCCTGTACCTGGGCATCTTTACTGTAATTGAAGCCGGAGCCGTCGGCGCCTTCGGGGCATTATTATTGATGGTCGTTAAGGGGAGAGCCAACCGCCGATCTATAACCGAAGCTCTCCTCGATACCGGGCGAACCATGCCGATGATTATTGCCATCCTGATTGGCGTATCAATTCTGGGTTACTTTTTGGCCATAAGCCAGCTTCCACTGAAAATATCGGCGGGCGTTGCCGGGCTGGACGTACACCGCTACATTATTCTTGCCTTGATTTTGTTCTTTTATATAGTAGTCGGCTGCCTGATGAATATTATACCCATGATTTTGCTTACCCTGCCCATCTTCTGGCCCACCATCGTCGGGCTGGGGTTTGACCCGATATGGTTCGGCGTAATCATGGTGATAGTGATGGAGATGGGCCAAATTACACCGCCGGTAGGAATGAACGTGTTTGTAATCGCCGGTATAGCGGAAACCGTTCCTTTACTACAGATATTTAAAGGAATCATCCCCTTCTTTCTGATTGAAATACTGATAATAATTATCCTGGTCTTATTCCCGCAAATCGCTTTATGGTTACCGAGTACTATATGACGAAGGAGGTGTAATAATGAATCTCGGACGTGTGAGTCGGCCTGGGGGTTGCTATGTGCCATCAAAAACATATGACGGCTATACTTTGTTTGCCCCTCTGCATGGTTCGGGTCCATGGTTGATTGATATGGAGGGCAACCTGGTACATCACTGGTCTGTGGACAGCGACCCGGCTTGCCACGGTGTACTGCTGGAGAATGGCAACTTGCTCTATGCCGGAGTCACAAAAGACAGCGCCTTGCCTGAAATCGGACCCGGCGGCGGGGACCTGCTTGAGATCGATTGGAAGGGCAACGTGGTCTGGAAATATCATGACCCTTATATGCACCATGATTTTAAACGGTTACCGAATGGCAATACCATGATTTTAAGGTGGGTTGAAACACCGGACAGCATTGCCAAGAAGGTAAAAGGTGGTATCCCCGGAACCGAGAGAGAGGGTGTCATGTGGTCTGATTCCTACCAGGAAATCACACCAGATGGAAAGGTGGCCTGGGAATGGTTGGGATATGAGCACCTCGACCCCGAGACTGACACTATTTGTCCTTTATGCCCACGCGTGGAGTGGACGCATATCAATACCTGTTCCATTCTTCCGAATGGCGATATTCTAGCCAGTCTCATTCAGCAAAATACGATCGCCATTATTGATAAAAGTACCGGTAACGTGAAATGGCGCTGGGGCCGAGGTGAACTCGGGCACCCGCACAATCCCACATACCTCGAGAACGGCAACATACTGGTCTTTGATAACGGGGCGCATCTTCCCGGCGCGGTTAACTGTGTCGGGATTTCACGGGTACTGGAGGTGAATCCGGATGGGAAGATAGTATGGGAATTCATGGAAGCCTCAACGCTGCACTTCTTCAGTTCCCATATCTCCGGAGCCCAGCGCCTTCCCAACGGCAATACCCTTATCTGTGAAGGGACAATCGGCCGATTCATTGAAGTCACTCCTGAGAAAGAGATCGTATGGGAATATTCGTCCCCGTTTTACTTCCGGGCACACGCATTGCACGGCCTGGGTAACAATGTATTCCGGGCTCATCGTTATGGACCTGATTATCCGGGTCTGCAGGGGAAAAACCTTGACCCTGAAAGATATGAGCTGGTACTGCGTGAAAAATCCAAAGCAAAATTAAGGGAGAGGCGACTCATTGGCCTGGGTTACTAGTCAAAAAGATAATTGAATTTAACCAGCTAGGCCGGCATATCGGTTTTGAAAATAATTGAATAAACCATTAGTCGCCGGGGGAAGAAAAATACACTCTGTTTGGGATTTTTGGTTATGAGTCGCCCGGCAGGCTGAGGAAAATCCGGCAGAGATTCCGAGAAAATTGTGTGAGAGAATCGTGATGATTACTGATTTGGTTCAACCGCATGGAGGAAAGCTCTTACCGCTGCTTATTGATGGCGCGGAACGGGATGAAGCTTTGGGCAGAGCCGGTTCCCTGCCTCAGGTCAGGCTTAACTCAAAAGAAGTGTCCGACCTGATAATGCTGGGAATGGGAGCGTTAAGCCCGCTTGAGGGTTTCATGAACCGGGAAGATTACCAAAGTGTTCTGGCCAATATGCGCCTCACCAGCGGCTGGCTCTGGCCGATTCCGATCACTCTGGCTGCCTCAATGGAACTTGCGCAAAACGTCAAGGAAGGTCAGGAAATTGCGCTTATCGATGGGGAAAGCAACGATATCATCGGCAGTATGACGGTCGAAACCAAGTATTGCTATGACCGGCGTGAAGAAGCTTTACAAGTCTTCGGAACGGATGACCGCAATCACCCCGGGGTGGCAAGCGTTTTAGATCAGGGAGACTTGTACCTGGGCGGTCCGGTTAAGGTATTCAGTGAAGCCGGCTATCCGGAAAGATTTGATGAATATGCCCGACCCTCTGAAACAAGGGCGCTGTTTTCAGCCCGGGGCTGGGCCACCATCGCCGCTTTCCAGACTCGTAACCCTCTCCACCGTTCCCATGAGTACCTGACGAAGGTTGCCCTGGAGGTTTGTGACGGCCTGTTAATCCACCCCGTCGTCGGCAAGCTGAAGGCCGGTGACATTCCCGCCGAAGTACGGATGGAGTGCTATAGAACCCTGATGGAGAACTACTATCCGAAAGATAGAGCGATACTTAAAGTCTATCCAATGGAAATGCGCTACGGCGGACCCAGGGAAGCGATACTGCATGCTATCATCCGCCAGAACTTTGGCTGCAGCCACATAATCATCGGGCGGGACCATGCCGGTGTCGGAAACTATTACGGGCCGTTTGACGCGCAGAATATCTTTGACGGGTTGAAGGAAAACGACTTATACATCAGACCTCTCAAGTTGGATAACACTTTCTACTGCTGGAAATGCGATTCAATGGCTTCCTATAAAACGTGTCCCCACAATGATGAAAACCATCTCTCAATAAGTGGAACCAAGCTTCGTGAAATGCTCAGTCGGGGAGAAAGACCTTCGGAGCAATTCAGCCGGCCGGAAGTAGTGGATATATTAATCAGATACTATCAAGACTATCAAGAAGGAAAAAGTGGATGAAAAACGTGATTCTCATTACTCTTGATGCCACCAGAAAAGATGCCTTGGGATGCTACGGCAACGCGAAGAATCTGAATCCTTTTATTGATTCTCTGCAAAATCAAAGTATTGTCTTTACTAAAGGACAAGCGACAGGTCCGTATACTCAAGCTTCGTTTCCCGGTATACTAACGTCCTCTTACTACCTTGAGTATGGGAAGCCGGCGGGGCTTTCACCACGGAGAACTCTGATTTCGGAGATTCTGAAAAAATCCGGAACCACAACGGCTGCTTTCCATTCAAATCCTTTTATGGCCGAAGATTTTGGTTGGAACAGAGGTTGGGATTTCTTCTACGATTCGATGGATGAGGAAGAAGAGCCCGAACTGGGCTACATGCAAGGGAATATAGTTAACGACAGGGCGCAGAACTGGCTTCAGTCACACGTAGGTAATGGAGATTATAATCAATTCTTTCTCTGGATCCATTTTATGGACGTACACGAGCCATATATGCCGGACAGGCAATACATAGAGATGGTAGATCCATCGCTTGACATTCCGCCGCATGAGATGAACAGTCTTTTCAAGACGCTCTTGAAAAGGGATGTTTCTGATTTGGAAAAAGTAGCGCTACTAAAGCGGCTCTATGACGTTCATGTCAGAGAAACCGATACTTACGTGCAAGAGTTCTGCGATTATCTCCGGAAGCTCGGAATCCTCGAAGACACGATCATTATCATTACCAGCGACCACGGTGACGAATTCAACGAGCATGGCGGTTTATCTCACGATGATAAAATGTACTCCGAGCTGATAGATATTCCTCTGCTTATCTACGATCCGTCTGGAACCAAAGGAGAAATCTGCGACAAGCTAGTCAGCAATATTGATATACCACCCACCATTACCTACCTTTTTGGGCTCGACCCGCCCCCGTCTTTCGAGGGCACCTCTCTTCTTCCGGTGGCTGACTATCCGGATAAAGGGGTTTTTGGAGAGGCGGTGTATCAGCAGAGTCCGC
>CBDUSH010000140.1:0-4416 GCA_965369965.1 uncultured bacterium
AGATAACTGCCGTTGACATCGTAGATTATCCCGCCGATGAGCGCGCCCAGGGCTCCACCAAAGCCGAAACTGACTTCCAGCATACCCAGAATCGCGCCGATGCTACCCATCCCGAAGGTATCTCCGGCCAGAGCCGCGAGTACCGGACTCATCCCGCCGAAGCCAAGTCCATAAGCGAAAGCCACCAGGTAAAGCATCCACAGTTCCTGTCCCCAGATCAGTAACGCCAGGCTCCCGGCCTGCAGCAGGGCGCAGATACTGATGGTCAGTTTCCGGCCTATCCGGTCGGAAATATTACCCAGCAATACCCGGCCGGCAATGGTCGTTCCACCCAGCAGGCTGAGGACAGAGGCGGCTGTGGCCGGGGAAAAGCCGATATCGGTGATGTGGGGCACCAGGTGAGTCATCATGAAAAACACGTTTGAAGAATATAACGGCCACATTATCAGTGCGACGCGGAAACTGCGGGTCTTAAAGGCCTGCGATAGGGTCAGAAAGGACGACCGGTTATCATTTACCGCCTCCGCCGGGACGGATGGTTTCGACTGTACCCCATCCGGCAGCGCTCCGATTTCCGATGGCTCTTTTTTAAGCAGTCGTGAGAGCGGAATGACCACCACCCAGGCAATTATCCCGATGAGGGTATAGGCGGTACGCCATTCGAAGTTAGCAATAAGATAAGTGGCGAAAGGGGCCATAATCACCATACCCAGCCCGACACCCGAACTGGCAACCCCCAGCGCCAGCCCGCGCTTCTTATCAAACCACCTGGAGACCACCGACATGGGCACCACGAAGAGCGCGCCCAGGCCCATAGCCAGCAGCAAGCTATAGGTGATGAATATCTGCCATAGGGAATCAGTAAAACCGGTCAGTACCAGGCTCAGTCCGGTCAGCAGGCCCATCATAAGGACGACAATCTTCGGTCCGTATTTATCCAGCGCCCAGCCGGCAATAAAAGCGCTGACTCCGGAAAGGACCATGCTGGCCGATATCACCGCCGACGTGGCAGCCCTCGTCAGTTCGAATTCGCTCTCGATAGACTTAAAGAAAATACCAAATGTAAAACGTATTCCGTAAAGGGTAACGCCGATGGTTAGAAATACCAGCACTACCACCCAGCCGTAGAATATCTTCTCTCTTAATCTCGTAAATAAGCGCATAGTACGTCTTTCCAGTTATTTACCACCCGCTAAAATATCGTCCCCGGCACTATCCCTTATAATCACCGTTGTCCTCAGCCGCCTCCCTGGATTATAGGTGATATCAGGCTTGATGAGCAATCCGGCGTGGAAAATCTTCACCGGCACTCGACAGGCAGAAAGGGAAACCGGATACCCTACTGGGTAACATCCATGCCGAGCAGCCAAATGGGACCGTCCCGGGCAAAAATAGCCGTAATTTTCCGCGATTATGGGCGCAATCACTATTGACATTAGCCAAAGAATAGTTTATTCTTGCTACTAATCAAATAACCACTGGAAAAGGAGGTGAATAATGCAAGCATATTGTGTGAAGTGCCGCGAGAAACGAGAAATGAAAGACGCCAAAGCCATTACCATGAAGAACGGCAAGCCGGCAACTCAGGGAACATGCCCTGTTTGCAGCACAAAGATGTTCCGAATCGGTAAGAGCTAAAGTTTTTATAATTTCCCGAATTATCTATCTGAATTATTATTAAAGGCTGGGTATCGCTGGAGAAGCCTACCCAGTCTTTTCTTGCTTAATACGCCGTCTCACTGCCGGTACCGTTAGACGTGTTGACGAATGTCGGCCAATTAAGTTAGACTACTCTCTGGACATCGGCTTCAAGTCGCAGCCATACCACCTGGTTTTACAGCCACCAGCGTTTATTCTGTTGGAGAAAGCGTCTATGACAGCGAGTTATAACCCCCCTGAAATTGAGCGCAAATGGCAAGAAAGATGGGCCGAGGATAAGTTGTACGAGGTAAACGAGGACGACTCTCGACCCAAATGGTACGCGCTAACCATGTTTCCCTACACTTCGGGTGACCTTCATATCGGCCACTGGTACGCCATGGCGCCTTCTGATGTCTATGCCCGGTTCAAACGACTGCAGGGTTATAATGTGCTTCACCCCATGGGCTTCGACGCTTTTGGTTTGCCGGCGGAGAACGCGGCTATCAAGCGTGGTATTCACCCATTTACCTGGACGATGCAAAACGTGGAAAACATGCGCCGCCAGCTCCGGAGCATCGGCGCCATCTACGACTGGAGCCGTGAAGTGGTTACCTGTCTGCCCGACTACTATAAATGGACCGAGTGGTTTTTCTTAAAACTCTACGAAGCCGGCCTGGCTTACCGGAATAAAGCACCCGTCAACTGGTGTCCTCACTGCCAAACGGTGCTGGCTAACGAACAGGTAATAGAAGGGGGATTCTGTGAACGTTGCGGGGCGGCGGTAAGCCGGAGGGACCTGGAACAGTGGTTTTTCCGCATCACCGAATACGCCGATGAACTCCTGGAGTTTAATAACGTTGAATGGCCGGAAAGCATTAAAATAATGCAGCGGAACTGGATAGGCAAAAGCCGGGGCGCCGAAATATCGTTCGCCCTGGACTATCCCGATGTTACCGAAAAAGAGATACGGGTATTTACCACCCGCCCCGATACCACCTTTGGCGTCACTTTCATGGTGCTGGCACCGGAACACCCACTGGTGGCGGCACTGACGACACCGGATAGAAAAGCTGAAGTCGAAGATTACGTGGCCAGGTCTCGACGCCTCAGTGAAATAGAGAGACTGTCAACGGAAAAGGAAAAAGACGGGATATTTATCGGGGCGTACGTAACCAACCGGCTTAACGGCGAACGAGTCCCCATCTGGATAGCCGATTACGTCCTCTTCAGTTACGGAACCGGGGCGGTTATGGGAGTGCCTGCCCATGACGAACGTGATTTCGCTTTTGCCCATAAATACGACCTGCCGATAAGAGTGGTGATAGCCCCACCGGACTGGACCGGCGATGAGTTGGAGGCAGCCTATATCCAGGCGGGTGTTATGGCTAACTCGGCGCAATTCAACGGGCTTCCCGATAAGGAAGGGGTGGAAGCCATTTGTGACCTTCTGGAGGTAAAAGGCTGGGGTAAACGGGCCATAACCTACCGGCTCCGCGATTGGCTTATCTCACGCCAGCGTTACTGGGGAGCGCCAATACCGATTATTTATTGCCCGAAATGTGGCATCGTTCCTGTCCCCGAAAAAGACCTGCCGGTACTGCTCCCGGAAGATGCCGAATTCAAGCCTACCGGAGAGTCACCCCTGAAATACAATGAAAAGTTTGTCAACACCACTTGTCCCGTCTGCTCCAGCCCGGCAAAACGGGAGACGGATACCATGGACACTTTCATGTGCTCATCATGGTATTTCCTGCGCTACGCCAGCCCTCATTGTGACACGGCCGCCTTTGATACCGCTAAATTAAAATACTGGTTACCAGTAGACCAGTATACCGGTGGCGCCGAACATGCCGTCATGCATCTGCTGTATTCCCGCTTCTTCGTTAAAGCAATTCGCGATATTGGTCTGATTGATTTTGACGAACCGTTTATCCGGCTTTTTAACCAGGGCATTATCATCGCCGGGAAACATAAGATGAGTAAATCCAGGGGTAACGTGGTAACCCCTGACGAATATGTTGCTACCGTGGGTGCGGATACGATAAGAGCTTATCTGATGTTCGTCGCGCCATGGGAACACGGTGGGGAATGGAATGACAGCGACATCAGCGGTATCAGCCGGTGGTATAACCGGATATGGAATCTGGTACTGGGTAAATACCACCGGAATGAGTCTGTCGAGCCGGATATAGCTGAAAAAACAAAACGGGCGCTGTCCCGGGTTACCCATCAAACAATAAAAAGGGTCTCCGGTGACCTTGAAAAACTCCATTTTAACACCATGCTGGCAGCCCTCATGGAGTTCACCAATTACCTGGCCAAGGTCAAGGAAGCCCAAATTGTCGGCTACTCGCAATGGGAAGAATCAATCAATATCCTGCTGCGGCTCCTGGCACCCACCGCCCCGCACCTGGCTGAAGAATTATGGCAGCAAACCGGGCTTGAATACAGCATACACAATCAGAACTGGCCGGTGTGGGATAAAGCCCTGGCCAAAGATGAAGAGATCACGCTGATAATTCAGGTCAACGGCAAGCTGCGCGACCGAATTACGGTACCGGCGGCTATTAGCGAAACGGAAGCCAGGCAGTTAGTGCTGGACAGGCAACGCGTCAAGTCTTACCTGGATAACCGAAAGGTCGCCAAGATAATATACGTCCCGGGCAAGCTGTTCAACCTGGTGGTACGGTGAAAGGGGCGATGACGGATACGCTGACAACCGGTTTTATTGGCGGCGGGGCGATGGGAGAAGCCATATTATCGGCCATCCTGAAG
>CBDUSH010000141.1:0-4394 GCA_965369965.1 uncultured bacterium
TGCTTTACACGCAGGGGGTCAGAGGTTCAAGTCCTCTACCGCCCACCACAGCTTCGATAATAACCGCCGAACCTTCTCCCGTAATTCTCTCATAATGGCTGGGACTACAATAGGAGCACCCCAGGAGCAACAAAAATGGTTGACGAAAATGTCAGGTCACGACAGATAAGAAAGCCAGAGGAAACTCCCGAAACACCAATAATACCGCCTCCGCCACTTTTGGATGAGAACAACAACAATATCACAGAGAGCACGGAGTCTACTGAGACTGTAGAAATGGTCAAAGAAGTGGCCAGGTTAACCAGAGACGCTGCTTCTTCAGCCGTTAACGCATCTGAGGAAGCAGCAAAAAAAGGTAAAGCGGCACGGAGAGCCGGAAATAAGGCTACCCAAACGGCCAGGAAAGCGAATGAGGCAGCGCAACAAGCCGTTGAGGCAGCCGCGAGGCTATCGAGACAAACAGCCGGGCGTACTGAGGAAGTTAGCGCTGTGGCCGGGGAATCAGTCATAAAAGATGACGAATTAGCCCCATCGGTTAGCAGTGTGGATACTGCCGGCGAAGAAAAGCAACTGGTAGTGTTCAACCTCGGTGGCGAAGCCTACGCTGTGGACATCACTGCCGTGCGGGAGATTATCCAGATGCAGCCGATAACAGGACTGCCGGACACGGCTCATTTTATGGAAGGGGTGATAAACCTCAGGGGTAGAGTCATCACAGTAATGGATTTGCGTAAGCGGTTCGGGCTCGGAGAAGTTGAGCGAAGCAAAGAGAGCCGTATCGTGATATTGAATATCGAGGGGCAGGAAATTGGCATAATTGTAGACTCGGTAACGGAGGTATTGCACGTCCCGGCTAATCTAATTGAGCCATCTCTCCCCACCATCCTGGGATCTGGCTCTCAACATTTGCTGGGTACGGTGAGACTTCCGGACAGACTGCTGATATTGCTGGAGCCAAGCCGTGCGCTCTTCAGCGAAGACAACCCACCCGATACCAACAAAATCAACTGAGCTTTTTATGTTAAATTACTCTGTAAATCAGTTTAACGAGTGAGAGTTTATTCTCACGCAACAATGCCTCCCGGTATACCAGGGGAGCACAGGGTAGTGCCGACAACAGTTTCTGCTAAACCGTCTCCAGTAATAATATTCGCATGATAGCAATTACCTGTCTTGTATGATATGAATCATACTTAATGCCTGTTTATGATAATATATTAGGCTGAAAGAGTACTTGCGGTACCGGATTCCGAACTATGAATAGAACGTCAGCAAAAATAAACAGGCGTGAATTTCTGAAAATTGCCTCCGCTTCGACAGTGGGACTGGCTGCAATCGGTCTTATGCCCGAACTAACCAGGGGTGATACCGGGGACGTCGGGCTGGAGGATGTCCACTGGGACAAAGCACCATGCCGTTTCTGCGGTACCGGATGCAGTGTTTTAGTGGGCGTCAAGGACAATAATATAGTTGCCGTCAAAGGAGACCCGGAATCCCCGGTCAACCGCGGGCTCCTTTGTGCTAAAGGATACCGGCTTAACAAAATCCACTCCGCGGTGGATAGATTACAAAAGCCATTGATCCGCGTCTCACCAAAGAGTGTTGCCAGCGGCGCTGAATTCAGAGAGGCATCCTGGGACGAAGTACTGGACCTTATTGCTGAAAAGTTCCAAAAGGCGCTTGCGAACCACGGCCCGGAATCGGTAGCAATGTTCGGCTCAGGGCAATGGACGATATGGGAAGGTTACGCCGCCGCCAAGCTATTCAAAGCGGGTTTACGCTCCAATAATCTTGATTGTAACGCCAGACATTGCATGGCCAGCGCCGTGGCCGGTTTCATGACCACCTTCGGTATGGATGAGCCAATGGGCTGCTATGATGATTTTGAGCACGCTGACGCCTTTATCCTCTGGGGCGCCAACATGGCTGAGATGCATCCCAGGCTCTGGGCAAGGGTCAGCCAGCGCAAGCTGAAGGAACCGGAGACCAGGATTATCAATCTGACCGTCTTTTCCAACCGGACTTCAGACATGGCCGACCGGGAAGTAATCTTCAAGCCCCAGTCAGATTTAGCCATTGCTAACGGGATAGCCAATCTGCTGCTACAGAGAGGGGCCCAAAATGGCGACTTCCTGCAAAACCACGTAGTTTTTAAAATTGGTAAAAGTGACATCGGGTATGGTCTGGAAGATAATTTTACTTTCCAGGAAGACGCCCGTGATGTTTCTTTTGATGAATACCGGGACCACCTGGCGGCATACACTCCGGAATACGTGGAGCAAATAAGCGGGGTTTCTCCCCAGGTGTTAAACGAGCTTGCCGATATCTATGGTGACCCATCCGTGAAAGTAATGTCCCTGTGGACAATGGGGGTAAACCAGCACACCCGCGGCACGTGGATGAATAACCTCATCTATAATCTTCACCTTCTCACCGGCAAGATATCAGAGCCGGGAAATAGCCCCTACTCCCTTACCGGCCAGCCCAGCGCCTGCGGTACCGCCCGGGAAGTGGGCACTTTCGCGCATCGGCTCCCGGCAGATATGGTCGTTGCCAATGCCGAGCATCGGGCAATCGCCGAGAAAATCTGGGGGGTTCCTCCGGGAACAATTCCGGCCAAACCCGGCTACCATGCGGTGGAGATGGTCAGAGCCGTGGACCGGGGTGAAATCAAAATCTACTGTAGCATGTGAGCTAATCCTTTTCAGGATTTTGCCCGCCTTAACCGATATCGAAAGGCCGCGCAAAAAGACGACGTCTTCGTGATTGTTTCCGATGTTTACCCCAATCGGAGTTCGGAACTGGCTGATGTCATTCTGCCGGCAGCGATGTGGGTGGAGAAAGAAGGCGCTTATGGTAATGCGGAACGGCGCACGCATTTCTGGAAGCAGATGATTAGAGCCCCCGGCGAGTCTAAATCAGACCTGTGGCAGATAATCGAGGTTGCCAAACGGCTTAATCTGGGGCATCTTTTCCAGTATGATACTACCGCATACCAGATTCCTCAGGACCAGATGATGTCTGACGCCTCCCAAACAGCCGGTTTATACATCGAGAAAGCGCTCTGGGAGGAGTATCGCCAGTTCGGCATCGGCAAGGGGCATGATTTAGCTCCTTTTGAACTCTACCACCAGACCCGGGGACTGCGGTGGCCGGTGGTGGATGGCCGGGAGACCAAATGGCGTTACACTGACCGGTATGACCCGTACGTCGCCAAGGGTGAAGGCATAAACTTCTATGGTAATGAGAGCAATGGTGGCAAAGCCGTCATCTGGCTGCGCGATTACGAACCGGCCGCCGAAGTACCTGATTCCAATTACCCATTCTGGCTATGTACCGGCCGGGTGCTTGAACACTGGCACTCCGGTACAATGACGCGAAGGGTGCCATCGCTATTTAAGGCCTATCCGCATGCCACCGCCGCCATGCACCCTGATGATGCCAAAGACCTCAACTTTCTGGATGGTGACCTTATCAGCATTTCCTCCAGACGTGGGAGCGTGAAAGTAAAGGTTGAGCTGAATGGTCGGGTAAACCCGCAACGCGGTATGGTCTTCGTGCCGTGGTTTGACGAAGACGTGATGATAAATGAAGTCACCCTCGATGCCTTCTGCCCGATTTCCAAGCAGACCGATTATAAGAAATGTGCTGTCAAATTGGAGAAGCTTAGTGCCTAACGTCCGCAACCATCTGTTTCCGAGAAAGATTGCCCCGGTATTATGCGTTCTTGTTGGTGCTGTTGTCCTCTCCGTGAATGGCTGCGCAGCGCCGGAAACATCTCCCCAGACACCAGCAGAAACACCCACCGCGCCGGCACCGGTAGAGGCGCCTTCCCAACCGCCACCGGAGACACCTGCCCCGTTACCTGTGGAAACACCTCCCCGGACACCGGTGGAAAAACCCTCGGAGCCACCGCCGGAAACAACCCCGGCGGCGGTGACACATCAGACGCTGGCCACCGGCGACGTAGGTACCAATGAGTATTCCCCTGATCCTCCCGGGAAGTCAACCAAGCTGCCGCGCGAGTATCCCGGCGCCCCGCCGCTGATTCCCCATGACATTACCGGGCTGATGATTACGAAAGATACCAATACCTGTTCGAACTGCCATGTCCCGGGCATTTCTTTTGGAGAGGGCCATACCGCCACCAAAATCCCTGAGAGTCATTACATTGATATCCCAAGCGGTATCCGGAGCGAAACTATTCAGGAACTTAGATACAACTGTTTGTCATGCCACCTTCCCCAATCCGCGGAGGAACCGCTTGTAGAACAAACAGAGCAACCATAAGCGTTTTACTGACATTCAGGAGGTTTCCCCTTTTCCGCAGTATCCCATCGGCGCCCACCTAGACAGACAAGCGAAAGCGTGCTCTGGTGATCCACATCCACTAA
>CBDUSH010000142.1:0-4369 GCA_965369965.1 uncultured bacterium
ACCTTCCCGGAAATGGAACTGGACTGGACAACTTACATTGATAACGCCGCCCACCAGGAATCACCCGGTTGTTTCCGGTGTCACGGTGAACTGATTGCCTATACCGGAGAAAAAATAGGTACCGTTGTTGACGACGATTGCAATTCCTGTCATTACTTCGCACTGTAAGAATTGGAGTATAAATAGCTTAAAATATAGGTACTACTACCCTTGTTCTATACGGTAAATGCATGATAATATCTACACTGAGTATTAATAGATAAGGTCGATATACGCAGCTTCTTAAGGAACTTTTAAAGAAAGAAGGAGGAGAGTTATAAGCATGAGGAATATGAAAGCTAAAATTAAATGGCTGGTTGTGGCGGGAGTGGCCGTGATGCTGTTACTCGTCGTAGCTGGTTGCGCGGGTGAAACCGGTCCTGCCGGTTCTGCTGGCTCTGCTGGCCCCGCTGGTCCTGCCGGCCCCGCCGGCCCTACTGGTTCTGCCGGTCCCGATGGCTCTGCTGGCCCAGCCGGCGCCATGGGTGCCGCTGGCCCCGTTGGCACCGATACCTGTTCGGACTGCCACAATGATACTACACTGGTTTATTCGAAGGCCGCCCAATCGGCGCTGACGACCCATCAGACTGGTAGGGGATGGCATTATGCCGGACCTAGGGCCGCCTGCACGGCCTGCCATTCCAGTGAAGGCTTCCAGGAAATGGTAGCCACGGGTACGGGAGTTGAGGACGGAGTAGATAGAACCGATGCGTCGCCACCAAATTGCCGAACCTGCCATACCATCCACGAAACTTACACCGAAGCTGATTTCGCCCTGAGGACTACTGCCCCGGTGACACTGGTTGCCAGTGGGGAAACATTTGACAGGGGTAAGGGTAACCTGTGTGCCACCTGCCATCAGCCCAGGCGTGAAATAGCCGCGGAAGATGGCATTGTTAATGTCAGTTCCACTCACTGGGGCCCCCATCATGGCCCGCAGTCTACAATGCTCCTCGGAATCGGAGGTGCCCTTGTCGACGGTAGCCCAAGTGCTCATTATTCGATGATACCGGAAGGCTGCCCGACATGCCATCTGGCTGGTGGCGATCATCTTCTCGCACCATCAATGCAGAGACAGGCCATTACGGCTTGTCAAACCTGCCATGCTGATGCAACCAACTTTGATATTAATGGTCTCCAAACCGAAGTTGATGCACTGATCGTAGAACTGGAAGAACTCCTGGAAGCTAAAGGCCTGTACCACGACGGTCACCCGGTCGTCGGTGAGCACCCTGAAGCGGAAGCGGGAGCCCTGTGGAACTACATCACAATTGTGGTGGAAGATGGTAGCCGCGGAGTCCACAACCCGTCATACACCAAGAAACTCCTCCAGGCTAGTATCGACGCTCTACAGTAGAGTTAGCTGAGTTACCCGGATAGGGTAAGTACAACGAAAAAGGGAGGCTGAGAAACCTCAGCCTCCCTTCTTGTTGCCAACTGATAAAATGCGCCCTATAATTAAAAAAGACGCTACCCGGGGAGGTGAACCGTGAAGAAAAAGACGATACCGTGGCTCGTTACCGCCGCCTTGATACTTAGCATTCCAGTATTGACCTCGTGCGGCGCTGAGGAATCCACGCCGCCCCCGGTTCCAACCCCGCCCCCGTCCGTAGTACCGGCGCCACCCGCCCCACCCTCTCCGGCACCGGCTCCGTCTCCCGCGCCGACCCCTGCACCCTCGCCGGCGGCTACCCCGATGGCCATACCCCACGAGCTGCAAGGGCATGACGATTGCCTGCTCTGTCATCAAAATGGGGATCAGGGCTTACGGCTCGACCATACCGGGCGTCCCGTTGATAACTGCACTTCCTGCCATCAGCCCGAGACACCGGCGGCTCCGGCACCGCCCCCCTCCGCCGTCGCCACAGCCGTACCCCATGCGCTTGATGGGCGTGACGACTGCCTGCTCTGTCACCAGAGTGGTAGCCTGGCGGTACCTGGTGACCACGCCGGAAGAGGTAATGAAACCTGCACTTCCTGTCACCAGCCCGAAACACCGGCGGCCCCGGCACCCCCCGCCGCTACCGCCACAGCCATACCCCATACGCTGGATGGACGTGATGACTGCCTGCTCTGTCACCAGAGTGGCGGCCTGGCAGTGCCTGATGACCACGCCGGACGGGATAATGCGACCTGTACTTCATGCCACCAACCGGGCTAACCGGGCGGCTGGCAGGCCTTGTCTATCGGCGCAGTTAATAATTTCATGAGAATAGAATCTCCGAAAGCGGTTTGACGGCGAATCATATTGACACTTAAAATACCCTATGGTAGTATGCAGTATAGAAAAAGGCTCCGCATCGCAGTGTTTGTTTTGGATATTGTATGATGTGACGATAGCGGATGGAACAATAAAAAGGACAGGACATTCAAACCATTGTAAAATCGCACTTCGCGTCACCGCGGGGCAGACTTACGGTTAAAATTATAGTCGGTTTGGGTTAAGTCCGCGTGGCTACCGGGAAAAATAGCCACAAGGTAATCAGGCCGGCGTCCTGAGTTTATTGCTACTCGCGGATTTGGCAAAACAGGCTTCAATATCCAGTAACCATCGTCGACGACGGATAATAACGCGATTATGGGGTAAATAGTGCTGAAGAAAAAGAGATTTTTTATTGGCGGTATGGTCATCTTCCTGGCCATAGGCTATCTCGGATTCATGAGTTTCCAGAGTTCGGCAACCTATTACTATACGCTCACCGAATTCGCTCAGAAAGGAGACTCTGTCTACGGCCAAAACGTTCGTGTCAAAGGTGAAATTGCCGCCGGCTCCGTTGAAAAAGAACAGGCGGGGCGTATTTTGAGGTTCACGCTGGTGGAAGGAACCGAAAACATGCCCGTTTACTATCAGGGGGTTGTTCCGGACACCTTTAATGAAACTTATGAAATAGTGATTGAAGGGGAGCTCGGCACCAACGGGATTTTTGAAGCCCATACCCTGATGCCCAAATGTCCCTCCAAGTACGAGTCCGAGCCGGTAGAAGAAGGGTAAGAAAGGAATAGCATGGCAGATATAGGTTATATTACGCTGTTATTGGCGTTGGGCGCGGCAATATATTCAGTATCCGTCTATATATTAGGGATAAGAACAAAACACCCCGCCCTGCTCCAGAGCGCCCGGAACGGCCTTATTGCCGTCTGTGGGCTGCTTTCCGTTTCAGTGATGGTAATGCTCATCGCCATACTCACTCATAACTTCCAGATTGAATATGTCGCTTCATATACCAGCCGTGACATGTCCCTGTCCTACCTGCTAAGCGCGATATGGGCAGGGAATGACGGCTCGCTGCTTTTCTGGGCGTGGCTGCTTTCCGTCTTCGCCGTTATCGTCGTCCTTCAAAAGCGTGACGTCGGCAAGGAACTGGTGCCCTGGGCAGCCACCGTTATCATGATTACCGAGATCTTTTTCATTATCCTCTTAGTCTCGGTATCAAATCCCTTTTTTGAACTCTCTTACCTCCCTGCCGAGGGCAAAGGTCTCAATCCGTTACTCGAAAATCCGGGCATGCTCTTCCACCCGCCCACATTACTTGCCGGCTACGCTGGCTTCACTGTTCCTTTTGCTTTCGCTATCGCAGCGTTGCTCACCCGTCGTTTGGGTGACGACTGGATTGTGGCTATCAGGCGCTGGACGCTGCTGTCCTGGCTTGTGCTGGGCGTCGGCAACCTGATTGGCGCCTGGTGGGCCTATGTCGAACTTGGTTGGGGCGGCTACTGGGCCTGGGACCCCGTGGAAAGCGCCGGTCTGATGCCCTGGTTGGTGGCCACTGCTTTCCTGCACTCGATAATGATGCAGCGGAGGCGCGGAATCCTCAAAATATGGAATATGGTGCTCATAATTCTCACTTTTACCCTGGCATTATTCGGCACCTTCCTCACCCGGAGCGGTGTTCTTTCCTCGGTGCATACCTTTTCTGACTACGCTCTCGGGCCGTTCTTCCTCACCTTCATCGGCCTTTCCTTACTCATCTCGCTGGGCTTGCTCTACTATCGGAGTGATGGCCTGCGGAGCGAAGCCGAGATGGAGTCGCTCGTTTCACGGGAAAGCACCTTCCTCTTCAATAATCTGCTCCTGGTGGGAGCTGCTTTCGCCATCTTTGTCGGCACTATTTTCCCGCTGGTTTCGGAAGCGGTACGCGGCGTTAAAGTCACCGTCGGCCCCCCTTTCTTTGACCAGGTAAACGGGCCTATTTTCCTGGCCATTATCCTGCTCTCCGGTATCTGTACTCTCATCGGTTGGCGGCGGGCTTCAATTCAGAACCTGGCGCGCCATTTCCTCTGGCCTCTGGTGGCGACGGTGGTTTTGGTGATTGTCCTTATCATCGCCGGA
>CBDUSH010000143.1:0-4346 GCA_965369965.1 uncultured bacterium
AAATCCCCCTTAATCCCCCTTTTTCTAAGGGGGAAACGGAACAATGACAGGGTGGCGCGACCGGTAATCGGCCTGAAATCCACGCTCTTTACCACGAGCAGGCAATAACGTATAATAAAACATCCGGCGGGGAGCAGAAAACCCTCAGTTTTTTGCCGGGTGATAAAGGACGGATATGGCGGGTAGACTGACCCAGATTACAGAGCAGAGACAGGAAAAACTGGCCCGAATCAGGGAGCGCGGCATCAACCCTTACCCCGCCCGTTACCAGCGCAGCCACACCGCGCTTGAGGCGGTCTCGCAGCTCGAAGAGAGCGAAGCGGCCGGCTCGGCCCAACCGGAGGTGAGCGTGGCCGGACGGCTGGTGGCGATAAGGCGGATGGGTAAAAGCGCCTTTGCCGATATCCGGGACAGTTCGGGCAAGATTCAACTGCTGTTTCTGAATATCAATCAACTCGACGAGCAACGCGTCGAGCTTTTCAAGAACCTGGACATCGGCGATATCCTGGGAGTAAAGGGAGCTTTGCTGCGGACCAAAAGCGGCGAACCGACCGTACAGGTGGCTGATTTTGAGCTGCTGGCCAAGTCAATGCAGCCGCTGCCGGAAAAATGGCACGGCCTGAGCGACGTCGACACCAGATACCGGCAGCGTTATCTTGACCTTATCGGCAATCCGCAGGTCATCGAAACTTTCAAGGCGCGCAGCCGGATTATTACCGGCATCAGGCAATTTCTCGACGAGCGCGGTTTTATCGAGGTGGAGACACCGGTGCTGCAGTCATCGGCCGGGGGCGCCCTGGCGCGCCCTTTCGTGACCCACCATAATACCCTGGAACAGGATTTTTATTTGCGCATCGCCCCGGAGCTTCATTTAAAGCGGCTGATCGTGGGCGGCCTGGACAAGGTCTATGAACTGGGCCGCATTTTCCGCAACGAAGGTATCTCGACCCGGCACAATCCGGAGTTCACCATGATGGAAAGCTACGAGGCCTACGCCGACTACAACGACGTCATGTCCATGCTGGAGGAAATGGTATCCGGCATCTGCCGGGCGGTGCTGGGCACCACCGTGGTTACCTTCGGCGACCATAAGCTGGAGATGAAGGCGCCCTGGGCAAGGCTCAGCCTGCGTGAAGCCGTGGAAAAGTACAGCGGTATCGATTTCGTCAAGTATCCCAGCGCCGACGGCCTGCGAACCAGGATGAAGCCCAGGATGAAAGAAGCGGGGCTGGAAGTTGACGCCGGCAAGAACTGGGCGAAACTGGTCGACGAGCTTATCTCGACCTTTGTCGAGCCCAACCTGATACAGCCCACTTTCCTGACCGACTACCCGGTCTCGATGTCGCCACTGGCCAAGAACAAGCCGGGGGAAGAGAGGGTGGTGGAACGTTTTGAGGCCTTTGCCGGGGCTATGGAAATCGCCAATGCCTTTTCCGAGCTTAACGACCCGGCCGAGCAGCGCCGGCGATTTCAGGAACAGCAAAAAGAACGCCCGGCGGACGGCGAGGTTACCGAGACGATCGATGAGGACTATCTGCTGGCACTGGAATACGGCATGCCGCCCACGGGGGGGCTGGGAGTGGGTATTGACCGGCTGGTGATGCTGCTGACCAATAATCCTTCTATCCGCGAGGTAATCCTGTTTCCCCAGCTCAGAGATAAACCTTAAAGGAAGAGAAACGTATGCTCGACCTGAAGTTCATCCGTGAAAATACCGACATTGTGCGGCAGGCGCTGGAGAACCGCCGGGACACGGCGCCGATAGACGACATCCTGCGCCTCGATACGGAGCGCCGCCGGAAGATAACGGAACTCGAAGACCTCCGGCGCCGGCGCAAGGAAACCGCCCGGGGCCGGCAAATGGACGAGGACGCCATCAAGGAAGGGCGGGAACTGCGTGACGCGATACGTAGCCTCGAAGAAGAAACGGGCAGCCTGGATAACGAGATAACCGCCGCCCTGCTCCAGCTGCCTAACATACCGCAAGCCGACACGCCGGTCGGCCAGGGGGAAGAAGATAACGTAATAATACGAACCTGGGGGGATAAGAAAAACTTCGACTTCACCCCGGCGCCCCACTGGAAACTGGGCGAGTCACTGGGTATCATCGATTTCGAGAGAGGGGTAAAACTGTCCGGAAGCCGTTTTTACGTGCTTAAAGGGCTGGGCGCCCGACTGCAAAGGGCGCTTATCTGGTTCATGGTCGACCTGCACACCAGAGAGCACGGCTACAATGAGGTATACCTGCCCTTCATGGTCAAGCGGGAGTGCATGACGGCTTCGGGCAACCTGCCCAAATTTGCCGATACCCTGTACCACGACGACACGGATGATTTCTGGTTCGTGCCCACCGCCGAGGTGCCGCTGACCAACCTGCACCGGGATGAAATTATCCCGGCCGGTCTTTTGCCGTTTCACTACGTGGCCTATACCGCCTGTTTCCGGCGGGAGAAAATGTCCGCCGGCAAGGACACCCGGGGCATCAAGAGAGGCCACCAGTTCGACAAGGTGGAGATGTACAAGTTCACCGAACCTGATGCTTCAAACGACGAACTGGAGAAGATGACCGCAGACGCCGAGGACGTCTGCCGGAAACTGGGGCTGCCCTACCGCATTTCCCAGTTGAACACCGCCGAACTGGGCTTTTCCTCGACGAAGTCATACGACATCGAGCTGTGGGCACCCGGCTGCGAGGAGTGGCTGGAGGTAAGCTCCTGCTCCAACTGCACCGATTTTCAGGCGCGGAGAGCCAATATCCGCTATCGACCCACCGCGGAGAGCAAACCGCAGTTCGTCCATACCCTGAACGGCTCCGGCCTGGCACTGCCCCGCGTCATGATTGCCGTCATGGAGAACTACCAGATGGCGGACGGCAGTATCGCCGTTCCCGAGGCGCTGCAGCATATCGTGGGGGAGAAGGTTATCGGGCGGCCTGATTAACTGCTCAACATTATTCTGTCCGGCAACCATTCCCCGACCAGTACTGGACAAAGCACCCGTCTATCCGGCTAAAATATAAGTTATAAGCCTTGAGTTTTTCCGGGGACAGGTAGCAGCCGATGGAAAAAATAAATCCGTCTGAAATTACCCCCGAACACCTCTATATTTCCCGCCGCAAGTTCATCGCCGGAGCCGGCGCCCTGGTGGCCAGCGCTTTCTTTCTCGCCAACTGCGAAGGGCAGGCACCGCCGCCGGGTACCGCCGCCGAAGACGGGGATTTCTGCGCCTCCGCCAAAGCCGGTAAGGATACCGATGAGCTGGGGGACGCCCTGACCGACTGCGAGGATATAATCGGCTACAACAATGTCTACGAGTTCACCACCAGCAAGGTGGGCGTGGCCAAGCTGGCCAAAGATTTCCAGACATCTCCCTGGACGCTCCAGGTGGGCGGGCTGGTGAAAAACCCGAAGACTTACGATATCGACGAGATGGTGCGTAAATTCAAGCCGGAAGAGCGGATATACCGCCTGCGCTGCGTGGAAGCCTGGTCAATGGTCATCCCGTGGCTCGGTTTCCCTTTGTCCAAGCTCCTGAAAGAGGTGGAGCCGACCCCGGCAGCCAGATACGTCCGATTTGAAACGCTCTACGACCCGGAGCAGATGCCGGGACAAAAGAGCTCTTTTTATGAATGGCCGTACGTGGAAGGGCTGCGGATAGACGAGGCGATGCACGACCTGACACTCTTAAGCACGGGGCTTTACGGTAAAGCGACGCTGCCCCAGAACGGCGCCCCCATCCGGCTGGTGGTGCCCTGGAAATACGGTTTCAAGAATATCAAATCGATCGTTAAGATTGACCTGGTGGAAGAGATGCCGGTATCGCTCTGGATGGCGGCCGGCCCCAGTGAATACGGATTCTACGCCAACGTGAACCCGGAGGTGAACCATCCCCGCTGGTCACAGGCCAGTGAACGCCGGATTGGCGAAGCGGTGCGCCGCAAGACGCTTTATATGAACGGCTATGCCGACGAAGTCGCCCATCTCTATGACGGCATGGACCTGACAAAGCTCTTTTGATGCGCCGGCTGAAAAATAACTGGCTCCGGATATTAGTCCACGGCGCGGGGCTGTTGCCGCTGGCGGTACTGCTGCTGGATTTCAGCCAGGGACAGCTTACCGCCAACCCGATACAGGAAATCACCCTCCGCACCGGCCGGACGGCGCTTATCCTGTTAACGCTGTCGCTGGCGGCTACGCCAATCAACATCGTTTTCGGCCTGGGTCAACTGATGCCGTTCCGCCGCACGCTGGGACTTTACGCCTTCCTTTACGCCAGCCTGCACCTGCTGGTCTTTATCGGGCTGGATTACCGGTTTGATTTCGGCCTGATGCTGGCGGACGTCGGCG
>CBDUSH010000144.1:0-4340 GCA_965369965.1 uncultured bacterium
GTTAAAGATGGTACAACCGGCGGCGGAAAAAGGCGGCAAAAAGCCTCTGCACCAGATGTTTACCGCCGTGCCGCCGCGTTACGACCTGATTAACCGGGTGATAACCTGGGGGATGGACAGGCGGTGGCGGCGGCAGGCGGCCGTGGAGTGCCTGGTTTCACAGCCGGAAAAGGTGCTCGACCTGTGCTGCGGGACGGGCGACCTGGCGCTGGAAATCGCCCGGCGGGCGCGGCATAAAGTGGCCGTGACCGGGATTGACTACAGCCAGCCGATGCTGGCCATCGCCGCCAGGAAGGCGGCCTCACTGGCGGAAGGCCGGGACGTATCGTTTATCTACGGAGACGTGACCAGTCTCCCTTTTCCGGATGAGTATTTTGACGCTGCCGGCATCTCGTTTGCCTTCCGCAACCTGACCTACAAGAACCCGTCCGCCCGGAAGCACCTGGAGGAAGTGGTGAGGGTGCTCAAGCCCGGCGGCAGGTACGTTATCGTGGAGAGCAGCCAGCCTAAATCGAGGTTGATCCGGAAACTGTTTCACCTGTACCTGCGTACTTTTGTCTTCTGGGCGGGCTACCTGCTTTCCGGGAACCGGGGGGCTTATCGCTACCTGGCGGAGTCGGCGTCGCGTTTTTACGCGCCGGAGGAAGTAAAGGCGATGCTGCTGGAGGCGGGGTTCAGCCGGGTTACCTACCGTCGGCTGCTTTTCGGTGCGTCCGGTGTGCACGTGGCGGTGAAATAGGCGCCGGCGTCAAATCTGTTTTTCGATGTAGTCTTCCCGCAGGCCGTTGAGAGCCGCGAAAAATTCCCGCATCATAACACTGACCGGATACATCCCCTTGCCGGTTACCTCAAATTTGTCTTTAGGCGCTTCTTCGCCTGTTACCTTAAAATTGTCTTTGCCCCGCACCAGACCGAAGAGCCTGAGGAAGGCAAGTTCAAGCCGCAGCTTGGCATGGATGTCGGCGTGGAAACGGCGCTGGAATTTCTCGGGGTCGATTTCCAGGCCGGTGAGTTTGGTCAGCAGGTAGTAGCGCAGGTACTCCCGGTCCGAGAGTCGCCGCCAGCCGACGACCGGGAAACGGTCACTGTCAATTAGCCGGCGGTACTTTTCCAGGGAAAAGGTGTTGATGAAGAAGTTTCCCCGGAAAATACTCACCGAGCCGGCGCCGATACCGATATAGTCGTCGAAATCGACGATGTACTCGTCAATCATTTTTTGGCCCCGGGAAAAACACCAGGCGGTGGAGGCGTGGTAGCCGTCTTCGAAAAGCTCCTTCAGGATAATATCGTAAAACTTTTTCTCTCGCGCCGTATCCACGGTATTGAATTTCCGTTCCAGGGCGTTTTTCTTGTGCGGGGAAGCCATCAGGGGGTAGAAAGTGGCCTGGTCGATGCCCATATTTTTAAAAACAGCCACGTCTTCGGCAAACTTCTCGATGGACTGGCCGGGGAAATTGAAGACGAAATCGATATTCAGCGTCTCGAACTCTCCCTGGGCGAGGCGCAGCTTCTCTTTGAGTTCTTCCCCGGAACAGAAAGTGCGTCCCATCGTCTTCAGGGTGTCATCATCGAAGCTCTGCACGCCGATGGAGAGACGGTTAACGCCGGCCGCTTTCAGCAGCCTGACATTGAGCGGGTTAATCTCGCGGGCGGTGGTCTCCAGGGAAATCCGCCCGACATCCAGATTCCGGCGGAGATAGGCGATAAAGTCGGTCAGCTCATCCATGAGGACGGTGGGGGTGCCGCCGCCGAAATAGATATCGGAGAAGCGGAAACCCCGCCGGATGTACATATCCAGCTCTTTTTTCAGGTGGCCGAAGTACCGGCGGGTCTCGTCTTCCTTGAAAAGGTAACGATTGAAGCAGCAGAAAGGGCAGAGCGTCCGGCAGAAGGGGATGTGAACGTAGAGCGAGGTCTGCCCGGCATTGAAGTCGCCCGGTGCGTCGACTACCCTCTCGTCAAAATCGGGATTCAGGTCGAGGAACTTGCGACCTTCTTTGCGGGTAACCGCGCCGATTATACCGGCCAGTATTTCCATAACATCAGATCTTTCCCTCCGGCTGCTTATAGCGGAGAGCCAGTGTTTTTTATTTCAGGACGACGCCGGTGCCATAGGCAAGAATCTCGGCGGCATTCTGCATAACCATCGAGGTGGTGAATTTCATCCCGACGATGGCGTTGGCGCCCTGCTTCTCGGCATCTTCGACCATCCGCTGGAGGGCCTGTTCCCGGGACTCGGCCATCATCCGGGTGTATTCGGTTATCTCGCCACCGGCTATGCCGCGGAAAGCGGCGATAATGTCCTTGCCGAGGTGTTTGGCCCGGATGGTGCTGCCTTTTACCAGGCCGATTGTTTTGGCGATAGCGCGGCCTTCTATCTGCTCTGAGGTGGTAATAATCATTGTTTTACCTCCTTAAAATATTCAGCTTTAGCCAGCCGGTCTTTAACCGCCACGGTGATGAAGCGGTAATCATCGTTCTACGTCTTTAAAATCTTCGGTTTTAGCTTTGGCCAGCCGGTCTTTAACCACCACGGTGATGAGGATGATAATACCGGCGCCGACCGCCCCGATAGTAATTTTTATCAGCAGGGGAACCTCTGGGTCCGAGAAGAAAAGCCAGGCCACCCAGCCTGTCAGGATCACCGTCCCGAGACCGATGAGGGTAAGAGCGATTTTCTGCAACATAGCTTACCTCCCTAGCAGGTTTTTATTTACCTTACCCCTTGTATCCCCGTCGCCTTCAAAGGAAAGGGGGACGAAGTCCCTCTTAGGCTCCCTGTCTACTTTGCCGGAGGCTTTGTCCTTCTTTGATTTTCCTTTAACGTTTGCGTTTCCAGATCGTGCCCAGGGGCGTATCCTCAAGGGGAGATGTTAAGTTCCTTCATAAGACTGTCAAGATATTCTTCAGACGGAACACTTATATACGTGGGGTTTGTTCCTGCTTTGGTATCTTCTAAGGTAACCCCAAGCTCAGCCAATTTATTTCGTATTTCGTCAGCTCGCTGCCATTTCTTCGCTTCTCGGGAGTTTTTACGCTCTTCAATAAGACGATTGACACGAGAATCAACCGTACCAGGTATGTGTGTTACGGTCAGTTTTGCTGAAATATTAGTTGAAGTTTGCCCTACGATTATCCGCGTTTCCGGAAGTTTTAACCCCAACACTTCTCGGGACAGTGATAAGAGAACCTTTTTAGCCTCAACGAAACTAATTCCAGAATCACCAGCTTGGTTTATTGCACGGGCTAAATCAAAAAGAGCTGCCAACGCTTGGGGGGTATTGAAATCATCGTCCATCGCTTCAGTGAATTTCTGGCGGTAAGGTCCAGCATCAAGAGTTTTCCCCGTGCTTTCCGTAGGGTTATCTCTAGAAACCACCCGTAGCAATCTCTCTGCCCCGCTTGCCGCCGCTTCTATGATTTCCTCGGAATAAGTCAGGGGGCTGCGGTAGTGGGAGCCGAGGGCAAAGATGCGGATAGTATCGGCGCTGTATTTTTCCAGAGCCTCCTTGATGGTGATGAGGTTACCCAGGGACTTGCTCATCTTTTCCCCGCCGAGCTGCACCATGCCGTTATGCAGCCAGTACCGGACAAAGGGCTTGAGGCCGGTAAAGCTCTCCGACTGGGCAATCTCGTTCTCGTGGTGAGGGAAGACCAGGTCCTGCCCTCCGCCGTGGATGTCGATGGTCTCCCCCAGGTAGCGCAGTGACATGGCGCTGCATTCGATGTGCCAGCCGGGGCGGCCCGGTCCCCAGGGGCTGTCCCAGGTCGGCTCCCCCGGCTTGGATGCTTTCCAGAGGACGAAGTCCGTGGGGTGCTCTTTTTCTTCCCCGGTCTCGAAGCGGGTGCCCGCCATCATCGAATCAAGGCTGCGGTGGGACAGCTTGCCGTAGTCGGGGACGTTTCTCACCCGGAAGTAGACGCTGCCCTGCGCCGGGTAAGCGTATCCCTTGTCAATCAGGCCCTGGATGACTTCGATCATCTTGGGTATCTCGCCGGTGGCGCGGGGATTTTCATCGGCCGGGGTGACGTTCAGGGCGGCCATGTCGGCGAAATAGCTGTCGGTGAATTGCCGCGCCAGCTCGTCGGTGGAAATGCCGAGCCTGTTCGCCCGGTCGATAATCTTGTCGTCGATATCGGTGATGTTCTGCACGAATTTCAGTTTATAACCGCGGAAACGGAGATAACGCCGGATAACGTCAAAGATGATGTAGCTCATGGCGTGCCCCAGGTGGGCGTCTGAGTAAGGAGTGACCCCGCAGACGTACATGGTGACCTCGTCTCCCTGCGGGGTGAACTCGTCCTTCCGCCCGGAGAGGGTATTGTAAATCTTCACTCTA
>CBDUSH010000145.1:0-4278 GCA_965369965.1 uncultured bacterium
GTTCAGGGCCGTATATCGTTTCTCCGGGGTCTATCTGTTCGCCCGCCACGACCCCCGTTATCTCAGCCACGACACCAATGTAAGATTCAGCAATATCATAACCGGTAATAGTAACCGGTAACGTCCCGAAACCGGTAAAATTATCAATGTTGAAATAGCTGTAATAGCCCACACCAGACTTGGCGCTTGTAACGGTTACATGCAGCGTCATCTCGTCTGCGTAGCCGCCAATCCCGGTTCCGCTGGTAGCGGGAACACACTGGGAGAAATCCCAATCCAGTTCGGTATCGATGATACCGGTCTCTATAATGCCGCGGATGCTCACCGTATCTGACCAAGCGCCATAAGAAACTCCCGTCACCCCCAGCGCTACTATCAGCGCCACTGACAGCAATCCCATTTTGGCGAAGCTATCTGTTTTTCTTCTGCGCAACTTGCTCACCGTCTCCTTTCCAGGGAGAGGGGGAAAGACTACTCTGAAGGTACCCTGCCTTTCCCGCTTTCCCTGCCAAGGAGGAAGGGGGTGGGGGTAAGGTATTCCCCCGCACCCCCCCCAACTACTCTGGTTCTTAGGGTTCTTCGTACTCGTTATACTGGACATAGAAGAATTCTACCGTGAAGGTATACTCCCCACCCTGCTCGGAGCACTGCTCGATATGGAAACGCAGGGTGTTGTCAGCAAAATCTCCCGGATGTCTCTGCTCACCGATGCCGTTCCATGCATCCACAGTTATGCATTGGTTGGGATTGACGATGTTAATCGCCTGCAACCTGACGGGCACTGTCCCTAGAATGGCTGTAGTGAAGTGAACCCAGTTACTGTAACTCGGATAACCATTAGTTACCGTTATGGTAGCGGTCTTAGAGTCTATTATAGCTACCTCGGTGGTGGCCACGTGCTTGTCGTAGCCCGGGTCAATGCCTACGTCATCAGATGCAATGCTTATAATCTCGGTATCGACTTCGCCGGTATTGATTGTGCCTTCGAGGTACAGAGAATCCGACCACAGCGCATAGCCCACACCCATACTGCCCAGAGCCAGGACCAGAGCTAAACAAATCACACCAATCTTCTTCATACTCTTCCTCTCCTATCCCCTCCTTCCCGCTCAGTTTCGGGAAGATGCAGGGGCCTGACGCGGCTCACCGTCCTATGGCCCGAAAGGTACCAATGGTAGTGCCACTCCATCCTCGTTGTACTGCCAGTAGTCCAGCTGGATACCAAAAGTATACGTGGTGAGTTCTTCGGCAGTGTTATCAAGGTGAATGATAATCTCACCGTCCCAGGTATCGCCCAGATGCATCTGCAGGTCACTCATCTCTGGTATTATTACCCACGCCGGGTTTCCGTTCGTTACCGTCATAGCGGTGTGTACCGGCACCGAGCCAACTCCGTGGAGGTCGATTGGGAAGTGGTAGTAAATACTCGGGTAGGCATCATAGACGGTAATGTAAAGCATGTCCCCTTCGATGTAGCATTCACCCCAACTGGCATCTTTCCCTGTGATTTCGGTATCCCAAGGCTCACCCTGGGACCACTCCAGCCCGATGTCACCGGTATGGACTGTGCCCTCGAGGTACAGGCTATCAGACCACAGAGCATAGGTAGCGCCCAGGCCACCCAGGGCGACTATCAGTGCCATTACTAAAAGTCCTATCTTTTTCATTTTTTAATCTCCTTTTTTTATTTGCCCGCCACCCTCATCGACCCCGGTCCTCTTTTCAGCTTCCCGGCAGGGCATTAAGGCTGATTTATGGGTTTTAATTCCCCGGATTATCGTTAAGTATCACCCCTGTTGAGACGTTTTTCGGGGGTAGCGCCGCCGCCATCGGCGACAGACAGTAGCCGGGCAATCCGCCTCCGGCGTTCACCAGGCGGGAGGTGAGGCGAAATACGGTGGAGATAAGCCCATTGGCGCCATCCCCCTCATTATCCCGGCCACCGCCGGACTCCAGCCTGGGATTGTCTCCGGGCTGGCCATACCTCGGTTTTCGGCGGAGCAACGCACCCACCCTGGCCACCAGTTCATTGTGATTTGCCGGCTTCGTCATATAGGCATCCGCGCCGTATTCAAGTGTTTCCACGGCTTCTTCTTCCCCGCCAAGGACGATGATCGGAAGATAGGATGCCTGCCGGATTCGTAAGTAAGGGTCTTCCCCGGTTACTGCCGGCAGTTCTCTGGATAAAATAACAAGGTCAGGGCACGTTTCGTGTAATTCCCTTAATCCACTCAGGATATCAGCCGCCCAGGCTACTTTGTACCCGGCCCCTTCTAAAGCGGCGGTTGCCCTTACGGCGGCGGCTTCATCCTTTTCAATGATGAGAACACGGTCCGTTTTAATGATGCCACCTCCAACGCATAGTACCCATTTAATAGCCTAGCTGAAGAAGGTGGAAATTATGGTGCTTATTGTGTCCGTAAAGGTGGAAATCTGGTGGAAAATTGGTGCCGGTTTGACGAAAAAAAAGAGCCGGTAAATACCGGCTCCCGGTGTCCCTTTTTCCGACAGGAAACGGAAATTATGAGGTATTAAGAATAAGCTGTCTTTTCAAACGCCGTTAAATCAAGGCAGGGGTTTTCGGCGGCAAAATAATGCCACTGCCGAAACCATAGATTCTAAGGGACGGTGGTTAGATATGGGCGGTAAACCGGTAACCTACCCCCCGTTCCGTAAGCAGTATTTGTGGCTTGCTGGCATTATGTTCAAGCTTGGTACGAAGGCGGCGGATGTATTTCTTGATACAGCTGTGGTCGTCAGTGTCTTCCAGCCCCCATACCTTTCCCAAAAGTGCGCTATGCGTAAGCACCCGGCCGTTATTTCTTACCAGCTCTGAGAGCAAGTGATACTCGGTGGGAGTCAATTTAATTTGCTTGCCGGAAAGGAATACCTCGCGTGTGCCGAAATTGATAGATAGTTCCTTGCCAATAGAAACCAGGCTCTCTGATTTGAAGCCATTTCCCTGGGTGCGACGAAGTAATGCTCTTACCCTGGCCAAAAGCTCAATAGGGCTGAGCGGCTTGGTAATATATTCATCAGCCCCAGTTTCCAATTCCCTGGCTCTGTCCATCTCTGATTCTGCCTCAGAGAGAATAATTAAAGGAACATCAGAGAACTCGCGTATTTCATTGATGAAGTCCGTGGTGGCGATATCAGGTAAAGAAGAATCTGCCATAACCAGGTCAGGTGCCTCGGTTTCTACCATCTCTATCCCCCTTTTCCCTTTACCAACCGAGACAACGACAACTTCCGGATACCTTACCTGCAGGCAGAAAGAAATATCTCTGACGACCTGCTGGGCATCTTCAACTACCAAGACTTTCAATATCCCACCTCCTCATTAAACTCCGCCTTTGATTCAGGCCTCAGCCGCTTGTGGAACCGTAAAGCAGGCCCATGACTGCCAGTGAAGTAAAGCTACAGAACGTTTGAGGTGTAGAGTATGGAATTTAAGGAATATTCTCGTAATTGTGCCTCGCCCTATAAATCAGTTGAACATGACACGCTGCCGGTTGGGAATATCAACAAGAACACTAATGGCGATGTTTCCTTAACGACGCCCATCTCCTTAGTGGACGAGTCAGATATCTTAAATAGAAGAGTAAGACAATTAGCCGAACAATACTGTAGGTAAGTATACTTATTTGCTTCTAGCGTAACTACGTAATTTGTGTTGTTAGGTCTGGTGAGGTCAACCCCGTTATCCTGGACCGAATCAGGCCACAGATAGCTTATTCTGATGTCCTACATCAGTATATTCTCGCGGACTTCGGGCAAACAAGCCAAGCGGAAAGCACCTTTGGTTTAAGAGTCAAACACTGGATACCTGCGTTGGGTATCGAACCGTCTCTTCCTTAACTTTGATTTATCCCGTTTCAATCCGCTAATATAAGATAACTCATCTTGGCGTTCCGCAAGGAATCTGGAAGTCTTCCCTTTTGATTAGCAGTAATTTGCCGATTTCCGTAGAAAAAAAACCACTCTATTACGGCTATGTAATAGCTGCTGCTGCCGGCGTACTCCAAATTATCATGTGGGGACTATTCAACACATACGGGGTTTTTTTCATCCCGGTGCAAAATGAATTTGGCTGGTCCAGAGCGGTAATTTCAGGCGCTCGTTCATTTTCCATGCTCGTATGGGGAACTACGAGTATCTTATTGGGCAGCCTTAATGATAAATACGGCCCTAGAGTCATTCTTACCGTCTGTGGTTGTATCCTGGGTGTGGGTTATTTCCTGATGTCACAGGTAAATGCACTATGGCAGTTCTATGTGT
>CBDUSH010000146.1:0-4247 GCA_965369965.1 uncultured bacterium
ATCCTTAGCTTCCCGCTCGGCGGTATCCTTAGCCTTCTTTTCTTCTTCGGCGGCTCTCCTGGCGGCTACGGCTTCCCGCTTTGCATTATCCTTAGCTTCCCGCTCGGCGGTATCCTTAGCCTTCTTTTCTTCTTCGGCGGCTCTCCTGGCGGCTACGGCTTCCCGCTTTGCATTATCCTTAGCTTCCCGCTCGGCGGTATCCTTAGCCTTCTTTTCTTCTTCGGCGGCTTTCTTTAATGCCTTCGCCTCCGATACTGCTTGCTTCTGAGCTGGATTTCGTCGCCGTAGCGGCCCCATCCCCGGCAGAGGGTATCGGCAGTACTCGCAGTAGTCGCCACTGGTTTTTTGTCCGCAGTTAGGACATTTCACTTTAAAAGACCTCGGCTGTTATCGTCTTGCCATTTAAATATAACATAACAGGGTATGCAACAAAAAGGCGCTGCCTGGTGACCGGCAGGCCTCACCTGGTTTACTGTCCCTGGCGGCGGCTTATGCCCATTGCCAATACCATGACGGCGGCCACCAGCAGCACGATAGTCAGCAGCAGGGCGCCGATAACGTACATCGGCCAGTCCGGTGCCATCTGAATCTGGGTAAGGGGAGGTGGTGGTAACAGCGGAGGCACCGGCATTACCGGCTGTATCACGAGCGGTGGCGAAACTGCCGTCGGCGTCGGTAGTGTTGACATTGCCGGGGGTAAAGTGACCGGCGGTGGTGGCGGAGTTATTTTTACCTCTGTCGCGAAAGCGCCCACCGCGCTCCAGTCGCTATACGTATCACTGTTTATCGCCCTGACTTTCCAGTAATAAATCGTGGCGTGGTCCAGGATTACGCTGCTCTGCCAGGCATTGGTGGACAGGGCATAATCCCCGGTCTTAATGATTAATGGATTGGTAAAATCGGCATCAGTGGCTACCAGTAGTTCGTAGGCATCTGCCCCGGGCACTGCGCTCCATTGGAACAATGGTTGTAACCGTATCCCGTCCGCGCCCGCTTTCGGGCTTTGCAAGCCGAGTGCCGGCGAACCGGTATCCAGGGTGGTGGTGAACGATCTTTCCTCTGACCAGGGGCCCGGTACCGGCAAAGTGGCTCTCACCTGCCAGTAATATCTGGTGGAGGGTGTCAGGGTTGGCAGCCGGGCCGAGCTGGCTCTGGTATTACCCTCAAACCCGCTGGGTACCGAGGAGAAATCGGTGTCGTAATCAAGCTGCCACTGGTAGCTGGTGGCTCCATCCACGGCCGACCAGTCCAGGCTGATATTACTCACCATGTCGTTGATCAGGGCGCCGATACCGGCCGCGTTGTCCGGTGGAGAAATCAGCCTGACCGTTGCCGTCAGGCCGTCACGGAACGTCATCAGCCTGGGACCGGTGGTATCGATTGACCACAGCCGGGTTCCGCGTTGCCACAGTCCGGAGAGAGTGGCGCCGTCGTTCAGCCCGCGGATTACCGTATCAAAAGAAGGACCCAGCGGATATGCCGGATTCAGGCAGCGCTCTATCCCGCCGTCCGCCTGGGAATTGGCACTGTATAGAACACCCCCGCTCGATACTGTCACCCCACCCAGTGTGCCGCCGCCCGGCAGCGTCCCGTCGATGCTTTCCCAGTCGCCCTGACTGCCGATGATAAAGCGGTAGACACCTTTGTCGGCGCCGTTGCTCGTTGCATAGACGGTGCCGTTGCTGCTGAAATCGGCGTCGAAGGCGACGTTTATCGAACCTGTCAGCGGCGCCGCGCCGGCATCGGGCGGCAGCGGTCGGAAGGTGCCGCCATTATCACCGGACCGGTACACCCAGCCGTTGCTGTTGCCGGCCAGTATATTGCCGTCCTGTCCGTAGTCGGGCGACAGTACTATCGAAGTCAGCGCCTGGTACCCTGCTCCCGCCCCAACTTCGTAGGACAGGCCGCCGTCTTCGGTCAGGTAGACCAGTCCCCGGCTGCCGTCGTAACTGCCTATGAACAGCCTGTCGTCGTCAACCACCGCCCACGCGCCAATCGTCAAAGCCGACCCCGTGACCGGGTCGGCCGTCATCCGGGTAGTGAAATTCTGTCCGTTGTCGGTGGATTTCCATACCGCCGGCCGGCTGTGACTGTCCCCGGCCAGGAATACCACCCGGCTTCCCTGCCCGTACTGTGGGGAAATTTCCACCCTGCTCAGGCTGTCCACGTTGCCTGCTGTGCTGCTGAGTATCCTCTCCCAGTTGCCGCCGCCGTTTCCGCTCCGCCACAGGCTGTATTCCCCCCCGAACGTCAGCATGAACAGGGTCCTGTCCTCACTGTAGTTTGGAGAAGGCGCCAGGTCAATGATGCTGCTCATACCGGTGTCCACCAGGCTTATCTGCCCCCACGTCCTCCCCTCATCCCCGCTCACCGAAAAGGCGCTCTCGCTCCCGCTCGTCGCCGCGTACAGCGTCTTTTCCCCGCCCCCCGCCTCCGTTCCCATCAGCACCCGCGTTTTGCTGCCCCCTGTCGGCCCTCTCCGGCTCCTCAGCCAGCTTTCCCCGCCGTCGTTGCTGAAATAAGTCTGGCTGCTCCCCGCCGCCCCCGCCAGCAGTTCGGTGTTCGCTCCGGTTCCCCTTACCGCCAGACCGGTGATATCCAGGTTGCCCTGCCCGTAGCCGTCCCCGACGTTCAGGTCGGTCGCCGTCGAGTTGTCCGGCGCCCCGACGGCCGTGATTTTGTAGACGTCACCGTTGCCGCCGCCGGTATCGATGCTGATAAACCGCAGGTAGCTCTCGGCACTGCCGTCGTAGTTGTCCGGAAAAGCGATTACCGCCCCTTCTCCCACGGCCACACCCGCTCCCAGTATCGCGTCGCCGGTGATGGCTCCCCACCCGGTCCCCCCTGCCCTGGTCAGTACCCGCGTCTCCGTCTCGTCGCTGACCACTGCCGTCAGCTGTCGGTCGATGTTGTAATTCGGTGAAAAAGCCACCGCGTAGACGTCGTAGCTCCCCGCCCCGCTGTCCGTCCAGTTGAGGATAATCTCTGCCTCGTCCAGCGTGTAGACGCCCCCGTACTGGCCGCTGTCCGTGTCCCTGGTCCCGGCGGCGATAATATTGCCGCCGTCCGGGCCGGCCACGTCAAGGGTGGTGATTTCCAGGTTGTTGCTCCCCGCCCCGCCCGGGTTGCCGCCCATCTGCCCGAAGCTCTGCCCCCCGTCACCGGAGCGGTAGACCGCCGCCGTCGTCGCATAGTACACCGTTTCGGTGTCGTTCGGGGCGGTGGCGATGTCCACGATGCTGTCCGTCACGCCGCCCGGGGAGGTCCAGCTTTTTCCGCCGTCGCTTGATTTGTAGAGGCTGTAGGTCAGCCCGTCAGCGTGGGTGTAGAGCGTGCCGTCCGCCGCCATTATCAGGGTCTTTATGTCTGACCCACCGGCGAGAACCCGGCCCCCCACTTCCCCTTCCGCCGGGATATTCACCCGTGACCACCTGGGTTCCTCCACATCGGCCGCCGCGCGGCCGGCGGGCGTCGCCAGGCACAGGAAGAGCAGTAGAACAAGTACCGCCGCCAGGAGACTTTTCAGATAGGGATGCCGCGTTTCGATAGCCGTCGCCATGTGGCGAATTTTACTCTGGATATGAAGGGCAAGTCAATATCTCCAGCCACTCTGTCATTGCGAGGAGCGCCGCGACGAAGCAATCCGGGAGGGGTCTTACCCCCACCTGTCATTCTGAGGAACGAAGTGACGAAGAATCTCCAACTCTTTCGTTTCCCCCTTAGAAAAAGGGGGATTAAGGGGGATTTTCTCCCCCGCGCAATATCCCCCACCTGTCATAGCAAGGAACATCGTGACGAAGCAATCTCGTTCTTGAATCCATAAAAAAGAAACCCTTAGTCTCCCAAAAAGAGAGCCCCCCGCGAACGGGGGGCTCTCGGAGTGTCGGGACATTACCCGTCAAACCTGGACTAGATCGGTCGTCTGGTCCGGATTATCAGGACAATGAGGGCGATCATCAGGATAGCACCGATGATAACGATTGCCCAGATGAAGCCCGGCGTAATTGGTGCCGGTGCTGCCGGAGCTTGCGGAATTACAATCTCCGGAGCCGGGGCTGGGGCTGGGGACGGTGGTATCACGATTTCAGGTGGCTGGATAGTGATTATCGGTGCTTCGACGATCACTTCCGGAGCCGGGGCTGGTGCCGCCGGCGGGATAACTATCGGAGCCGCGGTTACGTCAGGCAGCGGACCGATGCTGAAGCTGCGTACCGCTGACCACGGACTGTAGATAGGACCATCGCTGG
>CBDUSH010000147.1:0-4231 GCA_965369965.1 uncultured bacterium
CGGTTTGCCTATCAGAGTCCGTGGTGAGACGACGTTCCCCGTGGTAAAGACAAGCAGTCCGTGCAGCAGAATACCGACGCCGAAACCATAAGCCAGATTACCCAGTAAAACGGTGAACACGGCCACCGCCATGGCGATTGCCAGATGACTGGGTTCCGTCAGGTCACGAATCAGAGAAGCGTGGTAAACGCCGACAATAACCAGTAATATCCCCAGCACCGCGAATGGAATTAATGAGAACAGAGACAGGGCAGCCGGGCCGAACAGCAGGGCAAGGAGAACAAAAAGGCCACCGATCATTATATTTGCCCCTCCGGTCCTGGCGCCAAGTTTGTAATGAGCGGTAAGGCCGCCTGAGCCGTGGCACATGGGCATCGCCCCGAACAGGCCGGCGACCAGGTTTGCCAGACCCATGGAGGCGGTGAGCGCCCTGGGAGTGACACGGTTTGCCCGGTCATTGAAATACAACTGAGCGGTAGACTGCATCCCCACCACGGCGTTACCCAGTGTCAGCGGCAGCTGGGCGACGACAAGTACCGTCGTCGCCAGCCAGAACTCACCGGCTCCCGGTAACGTCACAGAGGGCAGTACCGGCACCGACATGGCAACCACCGGAGCCGGGTTAATAAGTATAACGCCGGCGGTCAGCCCGAAGATAAACAGCGCCAGTGACGAGGGAAATCCGGAACCGCGCCGGCGAAAGTAAAACTCGAAGGCGAAGAATATCAGCAGTGCCAGGGCGGCCAGGATAATACCCGTCGGGAACCGGTCTGTCCAGGCATGAGCGGAACCGGATAAAAAGGTCTGCCGGCTGAAGACGATTTCAGACCCTTTTCTGAGTAAGGTCAGGCCGATGCTGAGCTGTATACCCCTGACGACGGCTTTGGGGAAAAACCTGACCATGACATGAATAAAGTTGGTCATCGATAAAATGAGTAATATTACCCCCATCACCAGGCCGGCGGCACTGATTACGCCGGAAGAGAGGCCCAGTGAAATGGAAATGGCGGCGACCGCTTTAAGCGGTTGTACCGGGGTGGGGACACGGTAATACAGGCCGGACACCAGATAAAAAAGACCGACACCCAAAAGGACGGACGTTGCGTTCAGTCCGTTGATAAGTATCAGGGCCACCATCAGCGGCAGCAGTGTGCCCAAGTCCCCCAGTGCTCCGCCTAATTCCCGGAGGTTGAAGCTGAAAGACTTAATTTTCATGGTATATCCCTGATTCCGTCACTTATTATCTTTTGGGCCGTTTCCCCGCCGGAGAAGGTTACCTTCGAGCCGGCAGCGCGTGATCCGGCGCCCTGTTTTCTTCCTGCCCGTCCGGGTCGAACCCGCCGGTTGAATTCTCGTCCATCAACCGGGTTAACAGACTGACTACGTTACTAACGTCGTCGTCGGCGAATTCAAGCTCTCCCGTTGATGACCAGTAAGGCACCACGGTTGCCAGTGGCTCTTCCGATAAAGGGAAAGAAGCCGGGTTCGGTTCCGCTCCGGTCACCAGGATTTTAGCGGCGACGCCCTTTTTATATCCTTCGGTGAGGATTATATCCATCTTGCCCACGAACCAGGCGGTAATGTGACTCATCGAAAGCTCTTCATCAACCGACTGCACCATGGCGATTCTATTCGGCGAAGACAGAACCACCGCGTCACTGCCCGCCTGAGCGAACCGCCAGCTGTCTTTACCCGGTCGGTCCATCTGGAAATCATGATGACTGTGCTTGATGACCGCCACCCGGCAGCTTATGGCCTTGAGTTCCCGAATCACTTTTTCCAGGAGCATCGTCTTGCCTGAGTTTGAATTACCGACAAAAGACACCACCGGCGGAATCCCGGCCGCTTTTTTCCGGGAATATAAGCGAGATCTGTCCGGACAAGCCTCCCGGTTTGAAGGCCCCTTTTCCGGCAGCAACATTTCTTTAGTCACCATTTTAATTAATCATCCTTCGCCCTGTTTAATCGCATTATCTCAGGTGAAACGGTGTAATCCGGTTAAACCACCTTATCAGCGAGATACCGCGCCGGAAACTTCATGGGAACCGGAAAGTGATTCTTCAGACAAAAGGTTTAAATCATCCAGGACAAACCGTTGGGTGGCTTGGGCCAGGTTCCGGTAAAAATCAGTCTCCGCATTATCCTCAACATTCCGGGCAAATTCGGCTACCCAGGCACCCAGGTGAATTTGCAGGAATGCCTTTTGCTTCTGTAAAAGGTCGATGCCGCGATCCATGTCATCGCCGGCGAGCGCCTCGATTTCCTTGAATATCAGAAAATGCATGAACTCCAACTCAATAGCCACGTGGTCAGGGGCTTCTTTCAGAGTAAGGTTCAGCCCTGCCTCCCGGTATCTTTGTTTTGCGTCCATCGTAGAGTCACCCATCACCATCCCGTTCTTTTCCATGTAGACAGAACCATACGGAGGAGCCAGGAGCCGGTATGGACCCATAAAAAGCCTCGTATAATCAACCTTCAGTGAGTCTATATCTCCCACCGTCCAGGTGTTGTCACCATCTCCCCGGCGCCACCCGGCCAATTCTTCAGATTGATTGAGCGTTTCTATCAGTTCCTCATCCGGCGTGTAGTAGCATTGCGCCAGGAGCCGGTAAAACTCGCATCTAACTTCTTTGCCACGCAGTATCTCTTCTCTTTTCATTTCCACGCTACACCTTGACGACATTAACCCGCACGACGCCGAAGAAGACAGTGCTTCCGCTCAGGCGGTCATATTCAGCCGGGATAATATCATTGTTATTTCCGCCGCGGGCTTTCTTGCCGAATTCTTTAGCGGCTACTTTGCCGTAGGCCCAGTGACCCTGACCGTAGCTTTTGGCGATGGTACCCGGACGGGTGCCTTCCCACAGCTTGGCGGTACAGGTTATCTCGCCGACGGGTGAAACCAGCTTGATGGCGTCTCCGTTACTGATGCCGAGCTTGACGGCGTCAACCGGGTTAATCTTGGCGACGTCATCCCAGGACTCGTCCCCGGGATCATGATCTTTTAGTTCCTGATACCAGGGACTATTGGCCGAGCGGCCTTCCCGGTTAAGTCTCGACTTGGAGTCCACCAGCACGAGGCCGTCGGCGTCACCGTACATATAAGGTTCCTCGTAGTGCGGGACAAAAGCCTTCTCCCCCCGCGCCTGGTAGTTGCAGGTGGCCATGATATCGTCAATATCCGTATTATGCTTTTCGGCATGTCCCCCCAGGGCCTCTTTCAAGGTCTCGCTGAAGAACTCAAACTTTTCGGTCTTGGTACCGAAACTGCCCCACCTCTTCCGGTAAGGGTAAGGGTCGGAGTTCCAGACACCGGTAGAGCGGAAATCTTCCCATCCGCTGAATTTGTCACCACCCTGGTATTCCGCCGGATCCCACAGTTTTTGCGTGGCGTGCTTGAGAGCGTAGAGGGCAAATTCTCCCTCGTTAGTCGGCGCCGTGCCCGTCTCCGGGTCTTTGTATTCCTGGTAGTGGCGGAGTAGATTATCAAAGCCACGCTCGGCCAGTTTCTCGGCAATGAGCCAGGGAACCTCGGTTTCGTCTGTCTTTACGTCCCACACCGGTTCTATCACCGGCTGGTTCATGGTTACCTGGCGGTACCCGTTAGCGTAAGACTTCACGTAGGCCCATTTTTCGAACATGGTATGGTTGGATGGCAGGATAATATCGGCAAACCACGTCCACTCCGCGGCGTTGGTGGTGAGGTGCACCATGAAAGGTATCTTGGCTAACGCCCGCATCCATCGTTCTCCCTGGGTAGCCGAGAAGACAAAATTATTCATGTAAGCGATGGCTACCTTGATTTCATTAGGGTCTTCGTTGATAATGCCGTCGGCGGCATTGTTAGTAACGACACCGCCACCGGACTTCCCTTTGGCGAGGGCCGGGAACTCCTTACGGCCACGATGATCTATTTTGCCGTGTTTTGCCCCAGCCTGGGCGATTTCATCCTGGAAATCCTTGTAACCCGGAAATGACTGGGTGTATTCTTTGTTGGCTTTCAGCGTGCCACCGACGCTATCGACAGAGCCCACCAAACCGTTGAGAGCGTGCGCCGCCATACTGGTGTAAGAGCCTCTCACCTGCATGACCGGCCCGCGGGCTACCCAGGAGATAGCCTGGGGCGCCGCCTTTGCGTAGCCGATGGCAACGCTTTTTATCTGCGCGGCGTTCAGACCCGTTTTTTCGGCAGCCCATTCCGGCGTCTTATCCTTAAGCTCGATATTCCACC
>CBDUSH010000148.1:0-4204 GCA_965369965.1 uncultured bacterium
TCTTACTAAAATCATCCGGAACGTATTGGGTCTGAATTGCCATTGTAAATATCCTCCGGAACGCCTATCATGTCTGATAATGGCACAGGGCTAAATGGGCCGGGAATTTCGGCCAAATCCAGACAGGGGAGGACAGATAACCATGAACGCATGGCAAGCAATCGTCAATATGATAAAAGCCGAGGGGATCGACTATATCTTCGGCATCGGGGATTCCGGTTTACAGCTCTATGCAGAAAAGATTGACGGTATCCGGAATGTAAATCTGCGCTATGAGGGATCGGCGCCGTTCATGGCGATGGCATACGCCAGATTGAGCGGTCGGCCGGGGGTATGCACCGCCAGCAAGGGACCGGGGCTGGCCAATCTTGTTCCAGGCGTGCTGGAAGCCTATACCGGTTGCTCCCCGGTGGTCATAATCTGCGCCGCCGCCTCCCAGAAAACCGCCGGCATGGGCGATTTCCAGGAGTCAGACCAGATAGCCATGATGCGACCGATCACCAAGTGGAGCGCCCGCATCCCGCACACTGACCGTATCCCATGGTTTGTCCGTCGGGCATTTTCCATCGCCACCAACGGCCAGCCGGGGCCGGTTTTCCTGGAAATGCCGTATGACGTCAGCGGTAAGACCCGATGGGAATTGAATGATATCGGTACCCCTCAGTACCTTCCGTCAAAGAAAGTCCGCGCCGCTGCTGATCCGGCATTAATCAAAGAAGCTGCCGAACTGCTCAGTCAGGCCAAACGACCGGTGGTCGTTTCCGGTAACGGCACGATACTGTCCGGCGCGGCTGATGAATTCAAAGGCTTTATCGAATTACTGGGGATACCGTTTCTGACCACTCCCGGCGGGAGAGGGATTCTACCCGAAACCCATCCGCTGGCCCTCGGTGTCTGCGGTTTCTACCGTACCAAAGTCGGCAAGGAAGTCTATGCCGACGCCGATCTGGTACTCACCGTGGGCACCCGGAACGAGGGTTATTCCACCCACCAGTGGCGCGATTTTCCCGAAGGCGCCAAATTCATCCAGATTGACATCGAACCTTTTGAAATCGGCCGAAACTGGCTGCCGGATACCGGCATCGTCGGCGACGCTAAGCTCACCCTGAGACAACTTACTGACGCGATGCAGGGTAATAGTGCTGCGTGTAAAGATTTCAGCAAGCTGCCCAGGGTGCAAGCGCTACTGGGCGCGAAAGATGCTTTCGGGAAAGAAGTAGAGGCGGAGTGCCTGGTAGAAGAGACGCCGCTGCCCGCCAAACGCGCCGTATTTGAAATGAGCCGCGTCTTCGGTAAAAACACTATCCTGGTCAGTGAGAACGGGTCTCAGGATACCTGGTCATACTGTTACCCTTACTTTACGGTACAGGACAGTTCGGAGTGCGTGCCGGTCGCCGAGCAGACCTGCATGGGCATGGGTGTCGTCGGAGCGATTGCCGCCAAGCTGACCCGCCCGGAGAAAAACGTGGTCTGTGTCACCGGGGACGGCGCTTTTCAGATGTACATGAAAGAGCTGCCCACCGCCGCCCAGTATAAAGCAGGCTGTACCTGGCTGGTTCTGAATAATGCCGCCTTCGGCTGGGTAAAGCACCACCAGGTAACCAACGTCGGCTGGGACACGAGCAGTTTCCAGGTGCAACCCGATTTCGTCAAGTGGGCGGAGGCCTGCCAGTGCTACGGACGGAGGGTGGAGAAGGCATCTGATATCAGGCCGGCTCTGGAAGCCGCCCTGGAGGCAAACCAGAAGGGCATACCGGCCGTTATCGATGTCGCCGTCGGACTTGATATGGCGCACTTCAAACGGGCCGAGTAAACCGGAGGGAAAAAGATGACAACGATAGCACTTATGGGCGCCGGCGGGCAGATGGGAATAAGAATTGCCCAAAAGCTGAAGGACGCCTCTGATTATAAAGCCCTCTACCTGGAGATCAATGAAGAGGGAAAGAAAGACCTGGCGGAGAAGGGCATCCCGGTAACACCGCAGGAAGAGGCGATAAAACAGGCCGATATCGTTATCCTGGCCGTACCCGACCGTTTAATCGGCCCGATTTGCCGGGATATCGTGCCCCGGGTAAACAACGGAACCATGATTCTGGGACTAGATCCGTCAGCGGGATATTCAGACCTGCTCCCTGAGCGCCCGGATATAAGTTACTTCATCGCCCACCCCTGCCACGCGCCCATGTTCGGCGATGAGACCGCCCCCGAAGCCCAGCAGGACTTCTTCGGCGGCGATAAAGCCAAGCAAAGCATTGTCTGCTCTTTACACCAGGGGCCGGAAGCAGACTACGCCAGGGGTGAAGCGATTGCCAGTTTGATTTATGCTCCCATACTTAATTCATACCGGGTGACCACGGAGCAGATGGCGATACTTGAGCCGGCTCTGGTGGAGACCCTGGGACTGACCTGCGTCTATATGATGAAAGAGGCCCTGGACGAGGCGATCAGGATGGGAGTCCCGGAGGCGGTGGCGCACGATTTCCTGTTCAGCCACCTCCGCAGCATGGTGGGGGAGGTCTTTCTGCTGGACGGCGCCACTATCTCCGACGGCGCCAGAATTGCCGTCGCCGAGGCGAAAAAACAGATATTACAGCCCGACTGGATGAAAATCATGCGCATCGAGAACATCAAAGAGAGCGTACGTAAAATCACCGGCGCTACTGACAAGTAGCCATCACCGGGTAAAATCCGGGGCGTGACTAAAGTCGTACCTCAAACGGTATTCCCTGCCTTAATATTAAGTTGTCATGACCAGGTTATACCGGATTTTTCGGCTGCCGATTGTTTTTGGCCTGCTGGCCTTCGTTCTCGTGGGGTGTGCTCCGCCCGCCACTGCTCCGGAACCTTCACCGGAACCGGATGGACCCGGGTGGGAAATAACGGAAACGCTGATCACTGAAATTGACATGTATGCCGTCTATTCACTCTCCGCCGCCAGCCCGGACGGCCGGCGTTTCGGCTATCCGACCGAAGTAGGCCCCATGATGCTGATGGTGGTGGATGGCGAAAAAGACAAGGAGTTCACCGGTGTCTGGTCTCCGCCCATCTTCAGTCCGGACAGCCAGCGGGTTAGTTATATCGTTGAGGCGGGTGGTGAATATTTTGTCGTCGTCGATGGCAGGGAAGGCGCCGGATATGATTACATTCGCTCTTTCCCCATCTTCAGCCATGACAGCCGGCAAGTAGCTTACGTCGCTGAACTGGGCGACAGTCAGCTTATGGTCGTCGACGGCAATGAAGGTAAAGAATATGCCCAAGTTATCACCCGTTTTCCGCTCTTCAATCCGTTCAGCCCGGATAACCGGCGCTTCGCCTATACCGCCCAGGCCGGGGATAAGCAATTCATTGTACTGGATGGCGTTGAGGGAAAGAAGTATGATTTTATCGGCGAGCCACCCACCTTCAGCCCGGACAGCCAGCGCACGGCGCACGCTGCCAGGATGGCTGATGAATGGCTCGTCGTTGTCGACGGAATAGCCGGCAACCGGCACCAGTTCGTCATCTCACCACCCATCTTCAGCCCGGATAGCCGGCAGACGGCTTACATCGCCAAAGAAGACGGCCAAAAATTCATTGTTATCGACGGCGAAGAAGGCAAACGCTATGACGACATCACGGCGGGCATTCCGCTCTTCAATCCCTTCAGCCCGGACAGCCGGCGTTTCGCCTATGCCGCCCGTCTGGGAGGCGCTGAGTTCGCCGTCATCGATGGGGTGGAGGGGAAAAGGTATAACTCGGTCAGTCTGCCTGTTTTCAGCCCCGATAGCCGCCGTGTCGCCTATGTGGCTGAGGAAAACGGCCGGAAATTCACCGTTATCGACGGTACGGAAGGCAAGAGGTACGATGACGTTTACCCGCCCCTTTTCAGCCCGGACAGCCGGCGGATGGCTTACATCGCTCAGAACGCTGACGGCCAGTTCGCCGTCGTCGACGGGCAGGAGGGAGAGCCTTATGAAGCCGCCAGAACACCTGTTTTCAGCCCCGACAGCCGGCGGGTGGCTCACGTGGCCAAAGACGGCCTGCGGCAATTAATCGTCGTCGATGGCGTGGAAGGTCCGCCGTATGATACCAGCCTGTCCGGGATAAACATCATCTTTGACTCGCCGGACAGCCTGCACCACATCGCCAGATTCGGCTACCTTATCTACCGGGTACAAGTCGAACTGGATTAAGCCGTTATTCGCGCCGGCAAAAGACTCTGACC
>CBDUSH010000149.1:0-4177 GCA_965369965.1 uncultured bacterium
CAGTGGCACTATTATACCTCGCTCTGTAGTCTCTCAGCCAGTGGCTTATCATAACCCCGCTTAAAAACACCCCCCCCCACGCCCTTTTTCTTGTCACTAAAGGGCATAATTGCTATACTGGAGGCGTTGGCGGACATGGGTACGAGATGAATTTTGAGACTATCATCGGGCTGGAAGTCCACGCCCAGTTACTGACCCGGAGCAAGATGTACTGCGGCTGCCGCGCCGATTACGCCGCCGCCGCCCCGAACACGCACGTCTGTCCGGTGTGTCTGGGTATGCCGGGAGTGCTGCCGGTTATCAACCGGCAGGCGGTCGAGTATACCATCATGACGGCGCTGGCCTTGAACTGCGTCATCGCCGAAAATACCAAGTTCGACCGTAAAAACTATCCCTATCCCGACCTGATGAAGGGCTACCAGATTTCGCAGTTTGACGCCCCTTTCGGACTGGGGGGGCATCTGGACATCGGGGTTGACGGTGAGAAAAGGAAAATAGGCGTCACCCGCGTCCACCTTGAGGAAGACGTCGCCAAGCTGATGCACCGGAGTTCGCCGGGCGGGGAAGACTACAGCCTGATTGACGTCAACCGCTCCGGCGTCCCGCTGATGGAAGTGGTCGGTGAACCTGACCTGCGTTCCCCGGAGGAAGCCCGGCAGTACCTCATCAAGCTGCGCGCTATTTTGCAATACCTGGGCGTCTCCACCGGCAACATGGAAGAAGGCAGCTTCCGCTGTGACGCCAACATCAGTATCCGCCCCGAGGGCAGCCGGGAGACCCTGGCCAAGGCCGAAATCAAGAACATGAACAGCTTCCGGGCGGTCTACCAGGCGCTGGAATACGAAGCCAAACGACAGCGTAAGGCAGCCGGGGATGGGCAAAAACTGGTTCAGGAGACGCGGGGATGGGTGGAGGCGACCGGTAAAACGGTCTCCCAGCGCAGCAAGGAATACGCCCACGACTACCGCTACTTCCCGGAACCGGACCTGCCGCCGCTGGAAGTGAGCCGGGAGTGGGTGGAAGAGATAAGAGCCAAACTGCCGGAGCTGCCGGAGGCGAGGCGTGACCGGTTCATCACCGGGTACGGCCTGCTCCGCTATGACGCCAATCAGCTCACCGGCTCCCGGGCGATGGCGGACTACTTTGAAGAAAGCACGCAGACCGGGGAATACCGGCAGTTGCCGCCGGAAAAGGCCGCCAAAGAGGTCAGCAACTGGCTGCTGGGCGAGGTGAGCCGGATTATAAACGCCAACGACATTGATATTACCGGTTTCAGGGACAGGGTCAGCCCGCAGCGGCTGTCCAAACTGACTTTATTGACCGAACAGGGCGTCATCAGCGCCGCCACCGCCAAAACGGTGCTCGAAGAGATGTTCGAAACGGGCAAGGATGCCGAGGGGATAATCGGGGAGAAGGGGCTGGGACAGATAAGCGATAACCGGCAACTTGAAGAAGCGGTCGGTGAAGTGATAAACTCAAACGCACAACCGGTGGCCGATTTCAGGGCAGGCAAAGAGCAGGCGCTCAAATTCCTGGTCGGACAGGTAATGAGGGCGACCAGGGGGCGCGCCAACCCGGCCCTGGTGAGTGAAATACTGAAGAAAAAGCTGGCGGACGGCTGAAAAACGGCAGAGGGAAGGAAAAATGGAAGTCTATTTAAACATAGCGCAGATAGTACTGGCGGTGACGCTGATACTGATTATCCTGCTGCAGGTGCGCGGCGGAGGGCTGGGGGGTATCTTCGGCCAGGCGGATACCGTGTACCGTACCCGGAGAGGTCTGGAAAAGACCATGTTTCAACTGACCATCGCCCTGGCGGTCATCTTTATCACCGTGGCCCTGATATCGCTCGTGCTGACCTAGCCGAAGGCGCCCCCGGACGGGAATGACATGAGCGGAATCATAACCCTGACCACTGATTTCGGGACCGCCGACGGCTACGTGGCGGCGATGAAAGGCGTCATACTAGGCATCAACCCGGCGGCGCAGTTGATCGATATCAGCCACCGGATTCAGCCGCAGAATATCTCCCAGGCCGCCTTCGTACTGAACTCGGCCTGTCGCTTCTTTCCCGAAGGTACCGTCCACCTGGTGGTGGTCGACCCCGGCGTGGGCACGGAGCGGCGGGCGGTCATCCTGAGGACTCCCCGGGCCGATTTCGTGGCCCCGGATAACGGGGCGCTCAGCCAGGTGCTGTGGGAATCCGGTCAAATTCAACTCCGTAACAGACCCCCGGCAAATCGGTCCGGACTGAGAAAACTGTCCCCCGGCGTGACCGCGGTGGCCATTACCCGACCCGAGTTCTGGCGGCAGCCGGTGAGCGCCACTTTCCATGGCCGGGACATCTTTGCCCCGGTGGCGGCGCGGCTTTCCCTGGGCGCCAGTCCCACCGACTTCGGCGAAGCGGTCTCCAGCCTGAGGACGCTGCCGTTCCCCGAAACCTACCGGGAGGCGGGAGGGAGACTGGCGGGGCATATTCGGCACGTTGACAGCTTCGGTAACCTGATTACCAGCCTGAAGGGGGATGATTTACCCGCTGACCGGGAGTCGATAATCATCGAGGTGGGTGGCCGGCGTATTTGCGGACTGAGTGAAACTTATGGGGAAAAGGGAGGGCTGAAGGGGCTGGTCGGCAGCAGTGGCTACCTGGAAATAGCCCTCAGTGGGGGCAGCGCCGGCGCTTTTCTGGAGGTGGCGGTGGGTGATGAGGTTAAAATAAGCACAGAGAACCGGTAAAACGGGTAGTTCCCCCCCGATTTAACTATTGACAAACACGAGTAGGTTTGTTACGCTGGCTTGATAAAACATATAAGGAGGTTCCCAAATGCCCCAAGCATATTGTATGAAATGCCGTAAGAAAGTAGAAATTAAAAATCCTCAGTCGATTACGCTGAAAAACAAGCGCCCGGCGACTCAGGGCACCTGTCCGACCTGCAGCACCAAGGTTTTCCGGATAGGCAAAGGTTAAAACGGCCGTCTTCCCACTCCCCCGAATCGGGCGTTTTTTCATTTATATGCAATTTAGCAGCAGGGTGAGTTCCGGTTAAGTTTAGCTGGAATCCGGGTAAGTGTGCGAAATGCACCGGCCAGACTGCCGAAACCGGCCGGGCAGGGTGGCGGTTAAGATACATTACGCATAGGAAGGCATTGGCAGTGCCTTCCTATTTTTTGTATAATTAACCTGGCTGGTGACGGGTGGTTAATACCGAGGCGGCCCTGCGGAGGAGGGAGACCGGCCAAAACCGAAGAACCCCAATTTGAACGGAGGTGGACGGATGGCATTGAAAGTGTGGTTTATGGAGACCCGGCCGCAGTTCCTGGTTCTTACCGTGGTGCTGGCATTTCTGGGGACCAGCATCGCCTGGTACAACGGATTTTTTCATTTGGGGTACGCGGCGCTGGCATTTTTAGGATTGCTGCTAGCGCATATCAGCGTGAACACGCTTAACGACTACTTTGATTTCAAGAGCGGGGTGGACCTGGCGGCGCAGCGGACCCCCTTCAGCGGCGGCAGCGGCGTGCTGCCGGCGGGCCTGCTCAAACCGGGGCAGGTGTTACGCTTCAGCCTGATCGCCCTGCTGCTGGCGGCAGCGATAGGCATATATTTCGTGGTGGTGCGGGGCTGGCTGCTGCTGCCCCTGCTGGTGGCGGCGGTACTGTGTATCTTGCTCTATACATCCGTGATACTGAAACACAGATGGCCGGAATGGGCCGCCGGACTGGGACTGGGTACCCTGCCGGTGATGGGGGCATATTTCGTGCAGGCTTCCGGATATTCGTGGCTGCTGGTGGTGGCGGCAATTCCCTCCGGTATCCTGGTATACAACCTGCTTTTCCTGAACGAATTTCCCGATACCGAGGCGGATAAGGTGGGCGGGAGGAAGACGACGCCCATAACCGCCGGCAAGGCAAAGGCCAGTAAAATCTACGCGGTGATGACGGTGGTGGTCTACCTGTGGATTATCGGCGGCGTCATCGCCGGAGCGATGCCTGTCTTCTCGCTCATCGCCCTGCTGACGGTACCCCTCGCCGTGAAGGCAATCCGGGGCGCACTGCACTACGATGAGATGAACCGGTTGATACCGGCCATGGCCAGTAACGTGATGGTGGTGCTGTTGACGCAGTTACTGCTCGGCGTCGGCTATATCCTGGCCACTGTCTTCTCGTCAGGTGTCAG
>CBDUSH010000150.1:0-4105 GCA_965369965.1 uncultured bacterium
CCCGGCAGATTTTATATCAAAGTCCGGGAAGAATAAACCACTACCCGGCAGCTTACATCGAAGTTCGGGAAGACTGAACCACCACCCGGCAGTTTAAATCGAAGTCAAGGGAAAACAGGCCGCCCCCGGCGGCTTATACCGCGACTACTTCCTTAATTTCGGGAATTTCCTGCCTCAGCACCTTCTCAATCCCCATTTTAAGGGTCATCGCCGACATGGGACAACCGGCGCAAGCGCCGGTCAGCGTTACTTTAACCGTGCCGTCGCTAACGTCAACCAGCTCCACGTTACCCCCGTCCGCCTCCAGCGACGGCCTTATCTTGTTCAGTACCTCTTCTACTTTATCGCGCATCATACTCTCCTTTGGTGTTGATGGACTATCCATACCTTAATTTTAACCCGGTGCGCCTGGTTCGTCAAATCGGGCGCTGCCCAGAAACAAATAATACCCCAATGTCCTTGTTTAGTTTTGGCGGTTGCGTTAAAATATACCATTACCCGAAGCTTGTTTGAGGGGTGGCAATGACATATCAGGAAGAAAGGCTGGCGCGGCTGAACAGGCAGCGCAGCCGGCAGGCTGTCGACCTGGCAATGCGGGGCCAGTGGCAGGAAGCAGTCGTCGCCAATCAGCTTATTCTGGGGGACTTCCCCGGGGATATCGAGGCCTTTAACCGTCTGGGCAGGGCCTTCATCGAACTTGGTGAGTACGCCGGTGCCCGCGAAGCCTACCGTAAGGCGGCTGAAATCGACCCGTACAACACCATTGCTCAGAAAAACCTGCAGCGCCTGAAATACCTGGGAGAAGAAGCCGCCCCATTGAAAAACGAGACGCGTCAGGTAGAGCCGCAGCACTTTATCGAGGAGATAGGCAAAGCCGGCGTGGTTAACCTTGTTCACCTGGCGCCCCAGGAAGTAAGAGCCAAGATGATATCCGGCGATGAGGTATCCCTGAAGATTGACGGCGCCGGCCTGGTGGCGGTGGATAGCTCCGGCGAGTATCTCGGCCTGGTGGAGCCGCGGCATGGCCTGCGGCTTATCAAGCTGATGGAGGGCGGCAACCGTTACTCCACCGCCGTGGTCAGCTCCACGGAAGAAGCCCTGACCGTCATCATCCGGGAAATAGAGCAGGCTCCGCAGCTTGCCGGGCGTCTTTCCTTCCCTCCCCGCAGCGTTGAGGAAGTCCGCCCCCACGTTGACGAACGGGTATACAAACTCGACGCTGAATCGGAAGAGGGCGGGTCGGAGGAATCCGGCTATACCATCATCGGCGGAGATGAAGTTGAAGTGATGCCTGAGGAGTCGTCTGACTCCGCGGACGACATGACCAGAGACGAAGAGTAGGAGGAACCGGAATTATGACGCTGGGAACGGTCAAACCCATCAATATAGTGGATGAAATGCAGGGGTCGTACCTTGATTACGCGATGAGTGTCATCGTCTCCCGTGCCCTGCCTGATATACGGGATGGATTAAAACCGGTGCACCGGCGTATCCTCTATGCCATGAATGACATGGGCCTCCGCCACAACACCCCTCACCGCAAGAGCGCCCGTATCGTCGGTGAAGTCCTCGGTAAATATCACCCCCACGGCGACACCTCGGTTTATGATGCCATGGTGCGCATGGCGCAGGAATTCTCCATGCGTTACCCGCTCGTTGACGGCCAGGGTAACTTCGGCAGCGTCGACAACGACCCTCCGGCCGCCATGCGTTACACCGAAGCCCGTCTCTCCCGCATCGCCGGAGAGATGCTGGTTGATATTGAAAAAGATACCGTTGACTTCATGCCCAACTTTGATGACAGTCTCAACGAGCCGAAAGTTCTCCCCACCCGGCTCCCCAGCCTGCTCCTTAACGGCAGTTCCGGCATCGCCGTCGGCATGGCCACCAATATCCCCCCGCATAACCTCGGCGAGCTTTGTGACGCCATCGCCCTTCTTATTGACAATCCCGCCGCCACCATTGAGGAGCTGATGGAGTTTATCAAGGGGCCGGATTTCCCCACCGCCGGCATCATCATGGGCCAGGAAGGCATCAGGAACGCCTACGCCACCGGCCACGGTAAGATTGTCGTCCGGGCGCGGGCCAATATCGAAAACATGCACCGGGCGGACCGCCAACAGATTGTGGTCACCGAGCTCCCTTACCAGACCAACAAAGCATACCTCATCGAGACCATCGCCGAACTGGTCAAGGCCAAGAAAATAAGCGGTATCAGTGACCTGCGTGACGAATCTGACCGCCAGGGTATGCGCATCGTCATCGAGCTCAAGAAAGATACCGAACCGGAACAGGTGCTCAACAACCTCTGGAAATATACCGCCATGCAGTCCGCCTTTTTCGCCAACATGCTCGCCCTGGTCGGCGGCCAGCCGCGCGTCATCAGCCTGAAGGAAGCCCTGACACACTACATTGACTTTCGCCAGGAGGTTATTACCCGCCGCTCCCGCTTCGAACTGAAAGAGGCCCGGGCGCGGGCGCACATCCTGGAAGGGCTCAAGATCGCCCTCGATAACATTGACCGGGTAATCGCCACCATCCGCCGTTCGGAGACGGCCGAAGTGGCCCGCCAGAGCCTGATGGAGAACTTTGAGCTCACCCAGATTCAGGCGCAGGCAATCCTTGACATGCAATTGCGCCGGTTGGCGAACATGGAAGCGCGCCGGATACTCGAAGAGTACGCCGAGGTTCTTAAAAAAATCTCTTACCTGGAAGACCTTCTTGCCAACCCGCGGCGCATACTGGCGCTGGTGCAGGACGAAATCTCCAATCTCAAGAAAGACTACGCCGACCCCCGCCGTACCGAGATAAGCGAGCAGGGCGTGACCCACTTCCGGGAAGAAGACCTCATTCCCCACCAGAGAATGGTCGTCCCCTTAAGTAACCGCGGTTACGTCAAGAGAGTGCCGGCCCGTGCCTATACCCCCCAGCACCGCGGCGGCAAAGGCATTATCGGCATCGTTACCCGGGAGGAAGACGCCGTCCGGATTCTCACCGTCGCCGATACCCATGACCTCCTCTTTTTCTTCACCAATCGGGGCAAAGTTTTCAGCCTCAAGTGCTATGAGCTTCCCGTGGATGCGTCCCGGGTAGCCAAAGGGCAGGCCGTGGTTAACCTGTTTCCGATTACCGAAGGCGAGAAAGTCACCGCCATGGTCGTCGCCGCTGATTTTGCCCAGGACGTCTACCTGCTCATGGCTACGGCCATGGGCGAGGTCAAGAAGACGGCCGTTAAAAACTTCGCCGCCGTGCGCAACAGCGGCATTATCGCCATGGACCTGGAATCCGGCGACGAACAGATCGCCGCCTGTCTGGCCGGTGACGCGGATGACATAATCCTGGTTACCCAGCAGGGACAGTCCATCCGGTTCCCCGTCTCCAGCTTGCGGACAAGCTCCCGTACCAGCGGCGGCGTGCGCGCCATCCGCCTCGCCCCGGGTGACCGTGTCGTCAGTATGGATTACGTCCGCCCGGACGATTATTTACTGGTCGTCACCAGCCTCGGCTACGGCAAGCTCACTCCCCTCGCCCAGTACCCGTGCCAGCGCCGCGCCGGCAGCGGTGTCCGCACCTTCAAGTTTGTCGACAAAACCGGACCGGTTATCGCCGCCCGGGTAGTCGCCGCCGAGGACCAGGTGATGATAATCTCCTCCGAAGGCATCGTCACCCGTACCCCGGTTAAAGAAAAAGACAAGCGTAAGGGAATTACTACCCAGGGACGCAGCACTCAGGGAGTCCGGCTGATGCGAATCGACGCCAAGGATGAAGTCGTCGCCCTGGCTTCTTTTGAAGGCGACCGGGAAAAAACCGCCCCGGAGAACGAAGAGACCAGGGCCAAGCCGAAAAAGGCCGCCGGTAAGAAACCTCAGAAAAAAATAGCGAAAAAACCTGAGGCGAAGTCAGAAAAGAGTCCGGAAAAGAAAACCCGGCAGAAAGATAGTCCTGCCTGATTTTCCCTGAAAAGCAGCCTTAACCGTGGTTACGGTATTATCCGGTTTCATCTGGTGATGTCGTTACGAGGAGCGCCGCGACGAAGCAATCCCCACCTCTATCATTTCCCCCTTTGAAAAAGGGGGATTAAGGGGGATTTTCTCACCCGGGTAAC